>NZ_QSBK01000005.1:113652-119759 GCF_003465685.1 Collinsella sp. AF04-24 | reverse complement strand
CTCGTCTCCGGCGCCGCCCCCGGCCCGTCGCTCGTCCTGCAGGGCCATGTCGCGGAGCGCGGCTGGCTGCAGGCGGTGGGCGGCGGCGAGGACGTCGGCACGACCGGCAGGGGCCTCGCGCTCCAGGCGGTGCGCGCCTACCTCGAGGGGGCGGGCGAGGGGAGCTCCGTCTCCGTCGCGGCCCACGTGGCCGGCATCGGCTGGCAGGAAGCCGCCTCCGCCCCCTCCTACGCCGGCACGGTGGGGCAGGGCCGCGCCGTCCAGGCCGTGAGGGTGTCCCTCTCCGGCCCCGTCTCCGATTCCTACGACGTCTGGTACCGCGTCCACGCGGCGGGCTACGGCTGGCTCGGCTGGGCCAAGGACGGCGAGGCCGCGGGCACCGAGGGCCTCGGCGTCCAGGCCGAGGCGCTCCAGGTCGTCCTCGTCGAGAAGGGCGGCGACGCCCCGTCGCCGGGCGCCCCCGCCGAGCTCTCCGTCCCCTCGCTCAGCCTCAGGGCCCGCGTCTCCGGCGTCGGCTGGCAGCCCGCCGTCGGCAACGGCGGCACCGCCGGCACCACCGGCCAGTCCCGCGCGGTCGAGGCGATCTCGGCCGAGGTCTCCTCGCCGGTCTCCGGCGGCCTGTCCTACAGCGCGCACGTCTCCGGCGTCGGCTGGCAGGACGAGGTCTCGGGCGGCGCCCTGGCCGGCACCACCGGCCAGGGCAGGGCGGTCGAGTGCGTCAGGATGCGCCTGACCGGCGGCCTCTCCGAGTACTTCACCGTTTGGTACCGCGCCTACGTGCAGGACTACGGCTGGCTCGGCTGGGCCAGCGACGGGGCCCGCGCCGGCACGACCGGCATCGGCTACCGCGTCGAGGCGCTCCAGGTCCGCATCCTCGCGAAGGGCTCGGCGGCCCCGGGTCCCACGGACGGCGCGTACAGGGACCGCCCATTGCATCCGAATTCGGTTGTTCTCAACGTTCCCTGCACAATGCAGAATCCTGAGCTTCCGACTGGTTGCGAGTCCGTTGCATTGACTAATGCGCTCAACTATTACGGATTTGGGCTGGGCAAAACCGTTATTGCAGATGCGTATATGCCTAAGAGCAGCTGGGATTTTGTGACGGCGTTTTGGGGTAATCCGCATGGTGCTTCGAACGGAAACTGCATATCCGCTCCCGGCTTGACCAATACGGCTAATTCTTTTTTGATTAGTCGTGGAAGCAGTTTGCGGGCGTATGACGTCACGGGCACTGGTTTCTATGATCTTTATTCCTATTTGGAAGCCGGACATCCCGTTATTATCTGGTCAACGATTGGTATGCAAAACTTGGGAAGCTGCTATGCGACCCAGGCATATGGCGGAAGGGTCTATCGAACCTACACCAATTCCCATACCGTCGTTCTTAGGGGCTTTAATCGTTCCCTGGGTACCGTTTACATGGCTGATTCACTCGCTGGCTATGTCTCTAACTCCGCCCAGCGCATTGCTTCGTTATACTCGCAACGAGGGGCACAGGCGATTGTCCTTAAGTAGGTTCGTTAATTGATGAAGGAAGGTGGAATCGTGAGACGTCTCTTTGATGTGTCCGTTTCTATTCTCATGGCTGCTGTGTTGCTCATGAGTCAATCATGGGCCGTGACTGCTGCATATGCTGATTATTCAGTTAACGGATCTACTGACTCAACTAACTTGAATTCTGAAGACTCGAACGCTATTGATGATGGTTCAGGCCCTGAAGGACAAGAGTCGAATGCGTCCCCTGTTGTTAACGAGTCTCAAGACACGCAACAGGGTTCATCCGAAGATGTAAGCGAGGTCGTTGCTGACGATTCTGCCGTACGCAATCAGCTGACTGTCAAAAACGTAAGTGTTTCTGCCCATGTGCAGAATATTGGCTGGATGGATCCGGTTGGTTCGGGTAAGGTTGCCGGAACGACGGGTAGGGGCCTTAATCTCGAGGCGCTTAAAATCTCACTTGAAGTGGATGGAGCCGCGTCTCAAGAACAGATTGCCGCCGCCATATCCGTCGAGGCCCACGTCTCGAACGTCGGCTGGCAGCCCGCCGTCGGCAACGGCGGCACCGCCGGCACGACCGGCCAGCCCCGGGCCGTCGAGGCCCTGAGGGTCAGGCTGTCCGGCGAGCTGTCCGCCCGCTACACCGTCTGGTACCGCGTCCACTCCGCGGAGTTCGGGTGGCTCGGCTGGGCGTGCGACGGCGCCGACGCCGGCTCGGCGGGCTACGGCCGCGCCGTCCAGGCCGTCCAGGTCGCGGTCCTGCCCAAGGGCGACCCCGCCCCGGGCGATACTACCTCTCCCTTTAAGAACCGTAGCGATGATCCCGCTTCGATTTCCGTTCGCTCGCATACCTCGAATATTGGCTGGATGTCGCCCGTTAGAAGTGGATCTGTTGCGGGGACAACTGGCAGGGGCCTTCCCATGGAGGCTCTTGAAGCCCAGCTTGGCTGGTATGGCCACTCGGGTTCTATTGAGCTTCGTGGTCATGTCTCGAATGTTGGCTGGCAGCAGTGGTCTAAGGGGCACTGCGGCACGACTGGAAAGTCTCAGCGCCTCGAGGCCGTCCAGATTCGCTTGACCGGCGAGGCGGCCGATAAATATGACATTTGGTATTGCGCTCATGTGTCAGGCATAGGCTGGCTCGATTGGGCCTGTAATGGTGCTGCTGCTGGTTCTGCCGGTAAGGGCAGGGCTATCGAAGCGGTCAAAGTGGTTCTCGTGGAGAAAGGCGGAGCGGCGCCCGGTTCCTCGGCTAAGGTCTTTATTGGCGATCCAGACGCAGTTACGGTTTCCGGATCGGCCGTTTCTGGGGAGAGTCTTGGCTCCTCTTCTGGTCAAAAGGCCACGATCGGAGGCAAGGGTGCTAAACTGCTGAACTCTATTGCCCTGAGCGTTGCCGGTCAAACTGATAACGGGTCTATTTCTTATTCCGTTATGGATGGGTATTCAGGCTGGGGCGTTTCTTCATCGGATGGTGGCGCTGCCAAGGCGGTATCCGGTGCACCCATAAAAGCGATAAAAATGTCGTTGATCGGTCAACTTGCTGCCAATTATGACATTTGGTATCGAGTATGCGATTCCGGTAATGGCTGGACTGGCTGGGCGTCAAATGGTCAGGCATGTGGCGTTTCTGGTGGTTCTTCCGGTTTGTGCGGCATCGATGTTGCACTTGTAAATAAGGGTCAGTCTTCACCTGGCTCCTCTGCCAATGCATTTATCGAAACGCCTGGAATCGGTCTTGTATCTCAGGCGCACGTTGCTTCTGCGGGCTGGTTAGCTCCTGTTGGCAACGGTGAAACCGCTGGCCAGACGGGCAAGTCCCGCTCCCTGCAGGCTTTGTATGTTGCAACTCAGGGCATCGATGCCTCCGTCGAAGTGTCGGCACATGTTGCGAATATCGGCTGGCAGCCATACGTCTCGGGTGCTTCCTATGCTGGCACTGTTGGCAAGGGCCTCGCAATTCAGGCGGTTAAATTAAGGCTGACCGGGAACGACGCTTCAAAATATGATATTTACTACCGTATTCATGCTGCAGACTATGGTTGGCTTGGTTGGGCTAAAAATGAAGCTGCGGCTGGCACCGTTGGACTGTCTAAGCAGGCCGAGGCAATTCAAATTAAGTTGGTTGCCAAGGGTTCGTCCGACGCTCCTGTTCAAGACCATGATGCGTTGATCAAGCTTCCTGGGCTATCTGCTAAGGCAAATTGCTCCGGTCTTGGCTGGCAAGCGCCTGTTGGCAATGGCAGTGTTGCTGGAACGGTTGGGCAGAACCGTGCCATGGAGGCCATGCAACTGTCGCTTTCCGATAGCTCCATGAGTGGCGGCATTTCGTATTCTGCCCATGTATCCAATATCGGTTGGCAGTCCGCTGTTTCAGATGGGGCTACATCGGGAACTGTTGGCCAAGGACAGCAAATCCAGGCTGTGAAGATTAACTTGACTGGCGATGTTTCCAATTACTTTGATGTTTGGTATCGCGTCCATGTGTCAAATTATGGTTGGCTTGGCTGGACCAAAAATGGATCATCGGCGGGCACCACGAAGCTTGGCATTCCTGTTCAGGCCTTACAGGTAAAGATTGTCCCTAAGGGCGCTTCCGCACCAGGCTCTACGTCTGATTCGTATTTTGAGACCTATCGATATATGGGATATCAGACCCCCGGCTCTTATCCAAAGGTTAGTTGCAATAGCGTACAGCTTCCTTCGTATTGCACCGGTTACTTCACGTATGTCACGCCTTCTCGAATTCCTTATAACGCTTCGCGACAGGATTGCATCAACGCCTTTATCCAGCGTGCACGTGAATATATCGGAACGCGTTATATCGAGCCTTGGTCTTCTTGGCCGGGGGATGCGGTTGATTGTTCGGGATTAGTGCTGCAATGTTTGTATGCGACTGGCATGGATATGGGTTGGTATAACCCCTATAACCATCGTTGGCTGCCTGAGCAGACGTATAACTCTATGAACTGGTATCGTAGCAACACGTTTATGCCGGTTAGCACCTCTGCCATGCAGAGGGGAGATGTGGTCTACTACCAGGGTCATATTGGAATCTATATCGGTAACGGTCGAATTATCGATTCGTGGCCGGGAATTGGAGTTACCGAACGTTCGGTTAACGCTCCCGGTCGTGTGATCGGTGCCGCAAGACCTTTTGCATAGAGCCTATTGAGGCGCTCCGTAATAGGAGCGCCTCTTTTTGTGTCGGGGGCATTGCTTTTCCAAGCTCAAAATGTATTCTATGAAGTGCGGTAATATAACCATTGATTGTGTTGCTGTATTCAGCTGCTATCTTGGGGGATATACATGAAACGTCTAAAAGCGTATGCGGTTTTGGCTTGCGCGCTAGTAATGATTTGGTCGCAAGTCGCTCAGCCTTACTGTGCATATGCGCTGTCAGCTGAATCTGGCACTATCTCGCAATCGACATCTCAAGCGTCTGAAGAGCACGGATCCCAAGATGAAAGTTCCCAGGGAACACAGGACGATGCTTCGGATTCCCAATGTCAAACCGAATGGTATGGTGACGCTGCAAATGCTGCTCGTCCTGATGAGGATTCAGACTTTATTTCCGACGATCAGGCCGGGGTTGGTGCCGATGAGCCGGGCGCTGATGATTCTGATGGTGAGGCTTCGGGCGATGTTTCCATCGAGACAGATTCCTTTGAATCCGACTCCCTAGAGCCTAACTCTTGGCGTTATGAAAACGGTGTCCTCATCAATGCGGGCAGCGACGACATCGATGTGCAGTCTTTGTCTGACGATGCTTTGCCAAATGGTGCCGTTGCGCGTGGTATCGATGTCAGCAATCATCAAGGGACTGTCGACTGGAATAAGGTTAAGGCCGCTGGGATTGATTTTGCCATTCTCAAGGTTGGACCTGTTTACGGAAAACCTGACGATTCTTTTGAGAGGAATGCTGCTGAATGTGAGCGCCTCGGTATTCCTTATGGTGTGTATTACTACTCCTACGCCCGTTCTGTGGAGGATGCCAATAAAGAGGCTGACAGGACTCTTGCTTGGCTCGGTGGCCATCATCCGTCGCTTCCCGTTTATTACGATCTTGAGGATAACTATATCCTGCAGGATCCAAATTTCAGCAAAGATAAGCTCGCCCAGATTGCGCAGACTTTTTGTAACCGTATGGAGGCCGTTGGCTTTAAGTCGGGGATCTATGCGAACCTTAACTGGCTCAACAACTACTTGGATAGTCCGTCTCTGAGCGGTTATGACCATTGGGTAGCTCAATATAATTGGCGTTGCGATTATACTGGCAGCTACAGTTTCTGGCAGTATTCAAGCAGCGGCAATGTCCCGGGCGTTAACGGACGCTGTGACATGAACTATTGCTTCAACGGTTCTTTTTTGAACCTAGACGACAGCAAGATGCATATTCAGTATGAGGCGCATGTCTCGAATATTGGCTGGATGAGCAGCAAGCGCGACGGATCTACAGCTGGTACAACGGGGCAGTCTAAATCAGTGGAGGATCTTAAGGTCAACATCTTGAATCCCGTTGAAGATGGCTCTGTGCAAATTAACGCAAATGTAAGTGGCGTCGGCTGGCAGGGCTGGGACACCCCCTCGGCCTCCGAGGGCGGCACCAC
>NZ_QSBK01000005.1:0-113642 GCF_003465685.1 Collinsella sp. AF04-24 | reverse complement strand
GGACACCCCCTCGGCCTCCGAGGGCGGCACCACCGGCCAGGGACGCGCCGTCGAGGCCGTTCGCCTGAGGCTCACGGGCTCCCTCGCGAAGGACTACGACGTCTACTACCGCGTCCACGCCTCCAACATCGGCTGGATGGCCTGGGCCAAGGACGGCGAGGAGGCCGGCACCACGGGCTTCGGCAGGAGCGTTGAGGCCGTCCAGATCAGGCTCGTCAAGAAGGGAGACGCCGCCCCCTCGTCCGACGGCGCCAACGTCGACTACGCCTTCAAGAAGAAGCCCATGTCCCTGACCTACCGCGCCCACGTCTCCAACGTGGGCTGGCAGGGGGCCGTGTCCGACGGTGCGACCGCCGGCACCACCGGCCGCGGCCTCGCCCTCGAGGACCTCAAGCTCTCGCTCGACAGCTCCGACTACTCGGACGGCTCTTCAGTCCAGATCGACGCCCACGTCTCGGGCGTCGGCTGGCAGGGCTGGGACACCCCCTCGGCCTCCGAGGGCGGCACCACCGGCCAGGGACGCGCCGTCGAGGCCGTTCGCCTGAGGCTCACGGGCTCCCTCGCGAAGGACTACGACGTCTACTACCGCGTCCACGCCTCCAACATCGGCTGGATGGCCTGGACCAAGGACGGCGAGGAGGCTGGCACCACCGGTATGTCCTGTTCCCTCGAGGCTGTTCAGATTAAGCTCATTAAGAAGGGTGCTTCCCATCCTAATACGTCGGGATATTCCCATCTTGAAATACCTACGGTGACGTATTCCTCTCAGGTTAAAGGTGCTTGGCAGAATTCTGTCTCGGCCGGAGAGATGTCCGGTACAACTGGTCAGGGAATTCCCATCACCGGGTTTTCGGCTAAAACTTGTTCATCTGTTGCCGGCGGGATTAATTATCAACTGCATCTTTCGAATGTAGGTTGGACTTCTGGTAAGTCAAACGGGGATCAACTGTCGTCTGCTACTGAGTCCAATTCGGTTGAAGCAATTAAAGTCACCCTGTCAGGTGACTTGGCAACTTATTTCGATGTCTGGTATAGGGTCCATGTCGATAACGTCGGCTGGCTTGGTTGGACTAGAAATGGTGCAGTTGCCGGTAGCACTGGTTATGGAACGCATGTCCAAGCTGTTCAAGTTCGCCTTACAAGGAAGGGCGCCAATGCCCCCGGAAGCACCGTTTCGCCGTGTTTGCTTGGGCAACCTTCCGTGTTTGCAAATCCCATGCAGAAGAAGATTGTAGATCTTGCCCGACAGGTACCGTCTCCTGGTCCGGGATTGTGCTCCGAGTGGATTGCAGATATCTACGAGCGTGCCGGATTTAGGAACGTCCATACGGATGCCTGCGATTACTACTGGGATTATTGTAAATACATCGATTATTCTCAGCTGAAAGTCGGAATGGTCATTGCCGTTCCTTCGCATACGCATACACGCATGGGCAGCATTTACGGTCACGTTTGTCTTTATATCGGCAATAATCAGGTAATGGATAACGTCGGTCAGATTAGGACACTCGATATGGCGTATTGGTTGGATTATTATTCCACCTCATACAAGCCAAAATGGGGCTGGTATGACAACGTGCCGCTTGCATAGCTGATCGCAATTCGTGTCTTCACGCGCGTTCTAACAGATACTCTGACTTAAACGAACGGGTCGTTTTGCAACGGTCCGTTCGTTTCTATTTAAGTGCCATTCACGTTTTCGGTATTTAAGCAATTGCCGAAACGGTAAATAATGATGCTAAAGATGGTCGAGTGATGGGGGAGTCGAATGAAAAAGACGCAACGGTTGCTAGCAACGGCAATGACGCCATTACTAATCCTCCAATGTCTTATGACGCCTCTTTCTGTCTGGGCTGATACTTTACAGGTGCAGCCGGAGGCTACTGATTATTCCGACGGTGCTGCCAGCAGCTCGAAAGACGAGGGCCCTGTCTTAAATAATGAACAACGCGGGGTTGAAGTCGAGCAGCCGACTTTGTCAGACGATGATTCTCCCTCATCCGTTTCTAGCGAGTTTACCTCCAATGCAACTGATTCGGCGAAACCCGAAAATGATGTATCCACTGTATTTGGCTCTGTTTCATACCAGGCTCATGTGCAGGATATTGGTTGGCAAGCTCCCGTTTCAAATGGAATGACGGCCGGTACTACAGGTCGTGCAAAGCGCGTCGAAGCCCTCAAGATCAATCTGCTTTCACAGGATGGCAGCCCTTTGGGGAATGACAGCATTTCGGTCCAATCGCACATTTCCGGGATCGGATGGGAGCCTCAGCCGGTGGGCAACGGGCAGGTTTCTGGAACAGTTGGACAGTCGCGAGCCATCGAGGCAATCAGGCTATCCTTGTCGGGCAGTCTTTCTGATTCGTATGACATTTGGTATCGCGTTCATTCTGCAAATGTTGGTTGGCTTGGCTGGGCCTCAAATGGTGGGCCTGCTGGAACGCAGGGCTATGCTTATCAGATTGAAGCTATTCAGATTAAGGTGCTTCCAAAAAATGCTCAAGATGCGCCAACGCGAGGCGATGCCTTTAGGGATCACTCTCAGGAACCGCCTACTGTTTCCTATCGATCTCATGTCTCTAATGTTGGATGGATGAGCGCCGTCGCGGACGGAAAGACATCTGGGGCCATTGACTCAAGAAATGCAATCGAGGCACTGTCGCTTGGTGTTAATTGGTATGGTCACGGAGGCTCTATTTCCTCTCGCGCGCACGTCTCTGGCTTTGGTTGGCAAGACTGGTCTTCAGGCGTCATTGGCACGACGGGGCAGTCTCGATCCATTGAGGCCGTTCAGTTTAAGCTGAACGGCGAGCTATCTGCTGCATATGACATTTGGTATCGTGTCTTTGCTTGCAATTTGGGTGGATGGCTGGGCTGGACATCGAATGGGTCCCCTGCGGGTTCTGCGGCGAAGGGCGCCGCTATCCAGGGGGTTCAGATTCTGTTGGTCGAAAAGGGCAGCTCTACCCCTGGCGATACAGCGAATCATTTTATTGGAGCTACGGATATTCTGAGCGGTAGCTCGTTCGGTCTTAACGGGAAAAGTCTGGGCTCCGCACAAGGCAAATCGATCTTGTTGGGTTCAGAGAGCGGCTCTGAACCTTTAACTTCGCTTTCTATTTCATTTGATAATCAAGAGACTTTAGGTTCAATCGGTTATTCAGGTTGCTATGAATTTGGTGGATGGGGTGATGTTGTTTCAGACGGCGTTGCGCTTAACTCTAAAAACAATGGGCGTGTTTTAAAGGCTGTGAGATTGACTCTTACAGGTGATTTGTCAAATGCCTATGACGTTTGGTATCGCTGCTTTGACTCCAAAAAAGGTTGGCTTGGCTGGATTTGCAATGGTGCGGATGCGGGGGCAACAGTATCCGGTTCATTCCTTGCGGCTGTCGAAGTGCAAATTGTCAGCAAAGGGGGCAGTGCGCCCGGTGTAACGGATGGTGAATTTGTTTCCGATACTTCCGCTGATCACCCTCATGTTGTCTATCAGGCACATTCCGCTAATCGTGGGTGGTCTCCATCTGTTTTAGATGGGCAGGTAGCCGGCACAACGGGACAATCGCTTTCTCTTCAAGCTTTGAATGTGTCGTTGTCCGGCGTGGATGACGATTCTCAAATTGAGGCAAGAGCACATGTTGCCAATATTGGTTGGCAGGAATGGCGATCTGCCGGTTATGTTGGGACCGTTGGACAAGGATTGGCCATTCAGGCTCTTGAGCTGCGCTTAAATGGTTCCCTTGCGAATCAGTATGACATTTACTATCGAGTTCATTCGGCGGGCTATGGTTGGTTGGGTTGGGCCAAAAACGGCGATTCCGCTGGAACTACCGGGCTTAATATCCAGATAGAAGCTGTCCAAATTAAGCTTGTGGCGAAGGGCGGTGATCCTGGTGCGTCGTCTGTGCCCGCATTTATCTCGGTACCAGCCCTAACGCTCCAGGCGCATGTGGCCACGCTTGGTTGGATGAATCCCGTTGGCAACGGCGGCATTGCGGGAACGGCGGACAGATCACTTGCGATTGAGGCACTGAAGCTAAACGTCTCCAGTAGCGTATCGGGCGGTATTGAGTACTCTGCCCATGTGCAGGATGTGGGTTGGCAAGGCTGGACTTCCGATGGGAATGTTGCTGGTACTGTAGGCCGTGCTAAGCGCATCGAGGCTTTTAAGATTAGGCTGACTGGTGATCTGTCGAACTACTTTGATATCTGGTATCGAGCATATTGCCAAGACTTTGGGTGGCTCGACTGGACCTCAAATGGGCAGCCTGCGGGCACGTCGAGGATAGGCTGTAGAGTCGAGTCAGTTCAAGTGAAGATTGTTCCCAAGGGCGCTGCTGCTCCTGGTCCGACTGGGCGCCCGTTTACCGATCAGCCCTTACTGCCTGCCGATATGATGGCCATGCTTGCTCGAGCTAATAGATATTCGAGCAATACAAGCTGGCTAATTGCGGTTGATAGACAAGCATGCCGCCTGGGAGTTCTTCGTGGACAGCGCGGTTCGTGGAGCTACGCCCAGTACTGGACTTGCTCTACTGGCGCCCCTAGCACTCCAACGCCTACGGGTGAGTATACCGTCACCGGCAAGGGCTATTCGTTTGGACATGGGTATACCTGCTACTACTACACGCAGTTTTACGGGGACTATCTGTTCCATTCGATACCGTACTACCAGGGAACTTTTAACCCCATGGACAGTCGAATGGGAATGCATATTTCACAAGGCTGCGTGCGTTTACCCATCGATCGCGCTAAATGGATTTGGGATAACGTGCCCCTTGCTACCAAGGTGGTAGTCTACTAGCTATTCCCGTAAGTGCCGAGAGTTTGTTGGAGGGCCCTTTCCTGTTGCCGTAGTTTTGGCAATGGGAAAGGGCCCTAGCCTTTGGATGGGGCTCCTTTTTCTTCGTTCACCTAATTGGTGGCAATAATGAAGCCTACTCCCGATAGTATGGTTATTGACGACAGTCTATCTAGGAGGCGATTCTCTTGAAAAGGCAATTTAGAACATTCGTTGTTCTGATTTCCTGCTTCATGTCGATGCTGCTTTTGAGCCCTTTGGCTTGTTGGGCAGATCAAAATGTTGGTCCCAACGAATATGAATCCGTTCCAGAGACCCAATCCGACTCCTCGGATCAAACTGCTACTGTAGTCGATGAAACGGCGCCTTCGATTGATGTTGTCGTGGAGCCCAAAGAGGCGGCCCCGGACGTCAGCTATAAATCTCACATTTCAGGCGTTGGCTGGGAGTCGACGTTCACATCGAATGGCTCGATCTCTGGTACAACAGGTCAGTCTCGTAGGATTGAGGCACTCAGGGTTTCCCTCCCTGATTCAGAAGACCTTGGTATCGAATACCGCTCTCATGTTCAAAATGAAGGCTGGCAGGATTGGGTTTCTAATGGAGCCGTCTCCGGCACAACGGGAAAGGGCCTTCAGATTGAAGCCGTCGAGCTCAAGCTGACGGGTGAAAGAGCAACTTCTTATGACCTGTATTATCGCGTTCATGCTTCTAATTTCGGTTGGCTTGGATGGGCCTCAAATGGGTCGACTGCGGGAACCACCGGTTGGTCTTATGCCGTTGAAGCAATACAGATCGTTATTGTAAAGAAGGGTGAAGCGGCGCCCGGCGATACCACTGGAGCCTATGTCCCGTATGTCTTTAATTGCTCTCTTTCTCAGGTTGGGGAGACGACTAAAGTAACCCTGAATATTCCGCAGGTCGAGGATATAAAACGACTCGGTATCGCTGATTCGATAAGGGTGGCGGGCTCCATGTCGTATGGAGGGAAGGTTACCCGTTCTGTTTCCAGCACGATCGCACTCGGAGATTTGGATTCCAGCTCCAGTGAAATTGAATTTAGCGATTATGGTCCGTTTGACGTTTCGTTGCAGTATTTGAAGAACGGAAACATCGTTCATGAGGACCATCAGTCAATCGGCATTTCTGCGAGTGAATACAACCTTGCCCCTTTGAGTGCTTCTTTCCCTGTTGTTCTCTATTCGCTATCTTTCTGGGATATCAGCACCTCTTCTGCCGGAACGACCATTCCGTCGATTGTAATGCTCGATCGTCCAAGTGCTTATAACTGGAACTCGCTTCCGTCCGGGATGTATGGCCTTCCGTATCTGACTCGTGAGGAGAATGCTTCTGGTTCGAGCTATCAGGCGTTCGCGGATTATGTCGCTGCTCTCTTCAAGATCAACCCCAATGCAAAGTTCAATCTGTATATCAATGACATTACCTGTTCGTTGATTCATAGGATGATTTACGCCAATAAAATTCCCACTGGTCAATACTCCATTCGGCTGTTGTCCGATGGCTCTGCCACGTATGTATTTACCAACGAGGCCTTTGACGTCAAGGATCCAGATTCTAAGCAAGCTGAGCTGATTGCTTTATGGAACGCTGCTAAGAATAAGGAATACGAAACCGGTGAGGTCTCAAAGTCGTATAGCGATTATCACGATCACTGGGATTCTATGTATGCCGTGCTGAGTATTGAGCCCGGTACTCAGTGGTGGATGACTCGCACCAATTTGTTTACAAGCGGTGACGATAATGCTTTTGCCAATAGAATAGCCTCAGACCCCAACGTTAAGAAAGTAAACGTTTCGAGTATGCTTACGAGCTTGCAAAATAGGGGAGAGGATACGGTCCAAGCGTTTAAGGCACTGTACAACTTTAACGATGGTTATTTTGATGCGGCGACTCAACAGGGCAAAAAGGTAATGATGCTGCTTGGAACGTATGTTTCTTACGAGCAGAATTTTGACGACTATGCCAACTTGACGGAAGTCATCTATGGCGATGACTACTTGTATTATTACAAGGGGCATCCGAACACACCGACGGGCATGTATCCCCAAAAGCAGGAGCAGCTTGACCGTCTTGGTATTACCGATGTTGATTCTTCCGTTGCTGCGGAACTGATCCTTTTCTTTAATCCGGAGATTGGGCTGTCGGGCTACGGGTCTAGTACATACAACTCGGCTAGCGCCGATGCCGCCGGTGGACTTTGGAATTCCACGAAGTCCGAAGCGTTGAAGCCCGGCGCTGCTATCGATTATTCGATTATGGATTGGTTTGCTTCGCCTATTACTGAGGACTCAGACGCGGCTATCAGGTCCCTTTGCAAGCAAGATGACTCCTGCTATCTCGTGGAATTTTCGGATGCCATACTTGCTACGACCAATTACGACTTCGCTATCTATTCGCACGATAGCGGTGCTTTGACTTATTTCAAAAAAGGTGAGTCTGGCTACGACGTCGTCAAGACGTCAAGAGGCTCTCTTGACGTCTTGGCAACTTCGCATGTTTCGAATGACGGCTGGCAGTCGGCTTCCAAGGGAGGAAATACTTCCGGGACCGTCGGTCAGTCAAAAGCTGTCGAGGCTATTACTCTCAACCTGCAGAATGCTCCCTACGATGGCAGCTTGGAATACAGGACGCATGTTTCCGATTACGGTTGGCAAGACTATGTGAAAGAGGGAGAAGTCTCCGGTACTACGGGTCAGAGCAAGTCTGTCCAGGCTATCCAAATTCGACTTACTGGTGAGATGGCCAATCGTTATGACGTTTACTATCGTGCTCATGTTCAGGATAAGGGCTGGCTTGGCTGGGCCTGCAATGATCAGGTTGCCGGAACGACTGGGTTTGGCTTGAGGCTCGAGGCATACCAGGTCGTTTTGGTTGAAAAGGGTTCGCCTGCACCAGGGGATACGAGTCGGCCCTCTATTCAGAGAACTTTTTCAATAACGGCTCATGTTTCAAACCTTGGTTGGCAGGAACCTGTTTATGAGGGCATGACGGCGGGCACAACTGGTCGAAATCTTGCTGTTGAGGCGTTGACGATTAGCAAGCCCGACCTTGGGTATTCCGGTAACATCGAGTATCGAGCTCATGTTCAGAATATCGGCTGGCAAAAGTGGGTCAAGAACGGCAAGCTGGCCGGCACCACGGGTAAGTCTCTTTCTATTGAAGCTGTAGAAATTAAGCTTACGGGTGATCTCGCCAAGCATTATGACGTCGTCTATAGAGCTCATGTGCAAAGCAAGGGCTGGCTCAATTGGGTTAAATCGGGCGAGTGCGCCGGCACGACTGGAGAAGCCCTGCATATGGAAGCGTTTGAGGTTAAGCTGGTTGACAAAAGCTAGCGTATAAATAGAAGCTGAAACCAATGGGGCGATATCAGTATTTCGATATCGCCCCATTGGTTTATTTGATATTGCGCATTTTAAATAGATAGTGACGTTGGTAAAGGGCTACCTACGGATAATGCAGAACAGCGAGCTTAGAATTGCTATTGAACAACCAAGGATAATTGAGTAGTTGATGCCATTCATATCGGATATAGCAATAAGGGGTATGGCGCTAACAATGGCGCATGTGAAAGCGACGCCATTGCAGATCAGTGTTTGCTTCATTCGTCTTTGGATAATCAAAACGTCATTGCAATAAAGAAGAAGGCCTACAGCTGCTGTCGCGATTAAAACGTATAGGAACAAATATGTGTAGGGCTGAATGCTGTCTCCGAATGCAATGATTAACAGTTTGCTGCCAACGAGACTTAAAGCTAAAACGCAAATACCCATTACGAGAATGAGCATTCCCATGGTTTTAATAAATGATTTGAGAAATAGAACTCTATCTTTCTTGAGATCTGCAGCGAGTTTTCCGATTAGCGGGCTATACAAGTAGGTGGCAGCAACTTGAATTAAAACTGCAGGTGTCGCAACACTTGCATAATGTCCGAGTGCTTCGCTTCCGTTCACAATACCGAAATACTGGCGAACCGAAGATACAATGGAGTTGGCTAACAGACTAGCTAACATTGCAAAGAAGCATATTTTGGCCAACGATAATAGTGTTGAATTATCAAAAATGGGCTTGATGGAACCGAATCGTCTTGCGTGCGGCAAGTCGTAAACAATAGTGACAAGCATGCAGCTTACTGCCATTGAAACAATGGCAGTTGAAAGGCTATCCGTTAAGGCTAATCCAGCTGAAAAAGTACAAAGTGATAAAAAGCCTCGAATGAATTGCGAAATGCCGATATAGTCCATTCTTCCGTTCTTTTGATAAATGCCATACAGCACATCGCTAAAGCTCTCATCTGTTTTAAAGACAAGGTAAAGGAACGAGACGGTGATTAGACTCATTTGGCGATTTGTGGCTATGGGGATATAGACGGCGCAAACGATCCAGCCGATAAGAATTGTTATTAAGCGAAATGCGATATAGCTTGAGTTGCTGAATTGATTTGAAATATCAGATACTTGGAATGTGCGCACTTTATATAAAGCTATTGAGGCAAATATAATTCCCGTTGCCATTGCGAAGGCATAGAGACCGGAGTTTCCATAGGAAGACGAAAGCCTTACAACCATTACGGTCGTAACCCATTGGCAGCCAAGATAGCAAAGACATCCTATTGCATTAAAAAAGGTATTCTGTGCTACTGATAATGGCTCAATAGCTCTCTGCTTTGAATGTCTTTCAATTTGAATGTTCACGGTACTTAACCACACTTTTCGGTCTCATATAAATAGATGATGCATAATGATAGTGAAACTTTTGGTTGATGATAATTGTTTCACACTGTGTTCTATACTTTTAGGGTTACTGATGTTCTTCTAAGGATAATGATGGTTTCTAAATCGCGCGTGCTGGTGATAATTCCCGCATATAACGAGGAAGATAATATTGTTGCAACCGTTCAATCTGTCGTAGATTGTGGTTACGATTATGTTGTCGTTAATGACGGGTCGACAGATGATACCCTCCAGATTTGTAAGGACAATGGCATAAATGTGCTCGACTTACCTCAGAATTTGGGCATTGGTGGTGCTGTGCAGGCGGGGCATAAGTATGCTCAACGGTTTGGTTATGACATTGACGTTCAAGTTGACGGCGACGGTCAACATGATCCATCGTATATCCCGCATCTAATTAAGGAGATTGCAAATGGAAGCGACCTCGTAATTGGGTCTCGCTTTCTTGAGAAGACCGATGGTTTTCAATCGACATTCATGAGGCGTCTTGGAATAAAGTGGCTTTCTTACGTTATTTCAATCACGACTCACTCTAAAATTTCAGATCCGACTTCTGGTTTTAGGGCATGTGGAGCAAAGGCGATAGGGCTTTTTTGTAAAAAGTATCCAGCGGATTATCCAGAACCGGACTCGGCTGTTGCTGCAATGGTTAAGGGTCTTTCCGTTACCGAGGTACCGGTTGTAATGAAGGAGCGCCAGGGAGGAAAGTCTTCCATTTCTGGATTTAGCAGCGTTTATTACATGATAAAGGTAACACTTGCAATTATTATTTCCGCTTATTCGAATTGAGGATCTTTACTATGCAAATGTCGTTGCGTGTCGGAATAATTGCTGCATGCTTGCTTTTGGCGGTATTTGTCCTTCGCCTTGTTCTTAAAGATAAGCTGCAATTGAAGTATTCGCTTTTGTGGCTTGGGCTTGTCCTCGCGTTGCTGGTGTGTGCGCTTTTTCCCCAACCTTTATATGTGATATCGTCCTTTTTCGGGTTCGCGACTTTATCTAACTTCATTTTCGTTGTTGGGTTTTTATTTCTGTTATGTATTGTTCTTTCTCTGGGTTGCTTGTCGAGCAAGCAGGCAACAGCTATCGCTAATTTAAGTCAACGGATAGCTCTATTGGAGAAAGAGATCGAATCAATCCGCGAGGAGTAATTTACGGTGTTTACTTCCGATGACCACACCTTCGTGGTTTGTGCATATGGTGAGTCTCCTTATTTGGGAGAGTGCGTCTCGTCTTTGATGAGCCAAACGGTCAGATCGAATATCATTATTTCGACTTCGACACCAAACAATCATATTCAGTCCATTGCTAATAAAAACGGTTTACCGCTATTTATCAATAGTGGTAAACCCGGAATTGCTCATGACTGGAATTGTGCCGTTGAGCATGCTGAGACGTCACTAGTCACAATTGCTCATCAGGACGATGTGTACCTTCCTGAATATACGAAGAAGATGCTCGAATGTGCAAATTTGGTCAGTGATATGTCGATCTTTTTTTCAGATTATGGAGAGCTCAGAAACGATGAACCCGTCGATGACACTCCTCTTTTGAATTTTAAAAGATTCCTGCTTCGAGGTATAAAGAAGAAAGGGTATTTTGCGAGCAGAAGGGAAAAGCATCGTCTTCTCTCATTCGGCTCTCCCATTTGTTGCCCATCGGTAACTTACAACTCATCAATTCTCCCAACCCCTCTTTTTTTAGATGATATGAAATGCAGTCTTGATTGGGAAACTTGGGAGCGTTTTTCGCGCCTGGATGGCTCCTTTGCTTATTCGGCTAGCATTTTGATGCGGCATCGTATTCATGAAGGCTCTGAAACTACTGCTTCTATAAAAGATGAAACTAGAAGCAGGGAGGATCTAGAAATGTTTCTGAAGTTCTGGCCCAAACCTTTGGCCCGGATTTTGAACTATTTCTATTCATTCAGCATGCGCAGCAATGACGTATAGGATATATTCGTTTTTGCCCCTTAACTCTTGGAGCTTTTAATGCTTAATTGTAAATCGCTGGTCCGGTTTGCCGGATGCTTCTGCTTCATTTTATTTTGCTTATATTGGTTTATGTTAAATCCTAGACTGATTGTGCTCGTTACCGAAGCTGCGTTGTGCTTGGTCTTTCTTTTAATTGTTGCTAACGATTCTATTCGGATTTCCGATAATGCGAAGTACTTGCTATTACTTTTGTTTTTCTGTCTCTTAATGTGCTTTGTATTCACCCCTTTTTCTGTACCAGATGAAGCACATCATTTTTTTTCGTCTTATTGGCTTCTTGATATGTTGCCCGGCGGGCATGGGGTAGCATCTGACGGATTTTATGTTCGTTCATCAGATTACGATTTATACAGAAACACAGATCCTTATATATCTGGAGCGAACTATAACGATTTAATTAAGGGCCTCTTTTCGACTACATCTAATCTAAAAATCGAGAAATTTTCTGAAATAAGTTATACCTTTGGTAGCGAAAATATTCCTGCAAAGATTGGGTCTCTTGTAGGTCTTTTTCTAGGGCTCAGCTTAAATTTGAACTCATATTTAACGTTTTATCTTGGTCGTATTGGATCTATTGTCGTTTTTGTGGCCTGCTCTTTTTTTGCTTTTAAGACTGCTCCGAAGGGCAAATGCATCATTGCTTTTGTGTCTTTCCTGCCCATGACGCTCCATCTTGCGGCTTCTTATTCATATGATTCTGGAATTATCGGCTATTCTTTAATTGTATTTTCGCTTTTGATGAAGGGTTTTTTTTCTTCAGATGGTCACTTGGACAGCCGATTTATTGCGCTGGTGTTTCTGTTCAGCGCTTTACTTGCTCCGTGTAAAGTTATCTATTCAGGAATAATATGTCTATTTTTGCTTATCCCCTTATCTAAATTTAAGTCAAAACGCGATGGCAAGTTCTTTAAAATTGGCCTTGTGTTTGTAATGCTCACATCGGTAATTTTGTTTAGAACGGCGTCGATTGCTAACCTAACTGCCCAAAGCGGTCAATCGGTTCGCGGGCTAGAGACTGGCACTTTCTACACTCTCTCTGACATCATCTTTCATCCCTGTCACAGCTTTAAGATGCTTATGGCTACTTTTGATTCGTTAGGTGATTTTTATTGGTTGACTACTCTTGGTTATTCGCTTGGCTGGTTTCAAAAGAGTTTAATTATGCCGACCTTTTTAATGCTCCCATATTTGTTTTTTGGGTTCATGTGCCTTGTGGGGTCAGCGTCAGATGACTGCTATCTAGCTCCGAAAGTCGCCGTAGCATTTGTTGTGGCGTTTCTGGTTGCTTTTGCTGGAGCCTTTGTTTCGATGTGGATCGGATGGACGTTTAATACGGAGGAACTCATTATGGGTGTTCAGGGGAGGTATTTTTTACCCGCCCTTCCTGTGCTGATGTTTGGATTGAGGACAGCTAAAGTTAGATGCGAGGCGAATGTCTGCAATCTTGTGCTCTATGGCACCTGTCTCGCTAATTGCATCTATATAGTTAGATTGATCAGTATAGCGGCGCTTTAGCATCCTATATTCTGTCGGCATCCTATCCTTGCCGTTTGTGAGTGAATTGTTATCGTTAAAACTTTGCTAGAGAGTATTTCATCTGATTATTCTTATTAGTTTCTACTTTAAAAAGGTTGGTCACTTTTATGGGCATTAGTTATCGAGGGATATGTCGGGGATTCGGTGCCGCGTATATTCCGTTCTTCTTGCAGCAGAGCGAAATAGATAATATTTCTGTTAGCGTTGTTACAGATGCGGGGGCTAGCGTTCCGTTTTCGCTTCATTATCAACTTAAAGAAGAAGTTGCCACTATTGCGGTCCCTCTTCTTTCCTGTAAGGGCTTGTTGATTTCCGTAACCGGAAAGTGCGGGTTTAAAACAAGATTATCTTTTAATGCTATAAAATGGCTATCTCGATTCAACTATAAAATTAACTCTTCATTAACATCTCGGTTTAGGGATATTGAATCTGATTCATTTTTTGGAAAAATACACGTTCGTTGTAATGTCGCAATTGAGGCATATAACAAAGATGAGATTATCATTAAGGGGGTTATTTGTTCCCCACAGCGAGATTCCGTTAAGAATGTATATGTGACTAACGGAGATTCAAACATACTCGATGAGTATCATGTCGGAATGGGACATACTTCTCAGATTGGCTTTCAGGGTTTTCATCGCTACGAGACAAGTTTTTCATTGAGGATTCCTAAGGGCGATAAGACATTTTGCTTGGTTGCTTCTGGAGACTCCCCCTATGGCTCAGGTTTTCTGTCTCTCGACCCGGCTGCTGTTAAATTTATGCTGGATTCGAAGTCTCCCGTCTTTTATAAATCTGCTTATATTGAGTCCTATGCACACGCTTCAAAAATGCGAAATCGTTCGCTATCTTTCGTTCGCTCTAACGATGTCCCCTCAATTCAACAGGGTGTGAAATTTAGCATTATTGTTCCTCTCTTCAATACCCCTGTCTCTTTTTTCTGGGATATGGTTAATTCGGTTGAGGAGCAGGTTTATGAAAATTGGGAGTTAATTCTTGTAAATGCTAGCCCGAATAATGCTGCGCTTTCTGATGAGCTTGCTAGACTGTCGGATTCAAGAGTTAAGGTTGTTCCCTTAACTGAAAACAAGGGAATTGCTGAGAATACAAACGCCGGTATTGAGGCTGCTTCCGGTGACTACATTGTGTTCTTCGATCATGACGATACGCTCGATCGATTTGCCCTATACAGGTATGCGGAACGGATATCGATTCATCCTGAAACAGATGCCCTGTATTGTGACGAAGACTTTTTAAATGAAGATGGTGAGTATGTCGACCCTCACTATAAATCTGACTTGAATCTCGATCTTTTACGTGTTCACAATTACATTACTCATTTGCTCTGTGTTCGTGTTTCATTTGTTAAAGATCTCATGCTTCGCAAATCATTCGATGGTGCACAAGACTATGATTTCTTGCTGCGTCTTTGCGAAAGAACTAAGAATATTTTCCATGTTCGCGAGGTTCTCTATCACTGGCGTATCAGCGATTCGTCTACCGCTAAGAGTGCTGGTAATAAGAATTATGCCGACGAGGCAGGCAAACGTGCTTTGCAAGAGCATTTGGATAGGTGCGGCCTAAATGCCGTAGCGGAGCTGACCGATACCCCCTGTTTCTATCATGTTTCATACGCCATTAAGGATGAGCCCCTTGTAAGTATTGTTATTCCAAACAAGGACAGCGTTGAAGTTCTCCGTAGATGTATTGATTCAATTGAAAGCAAAACATCTTATTCGAGCTACGAGATCCTTATTATCGAAAATAATAGTGTCGAGAAAGAGACATTCGAGTATTACGACAGCGTTTGCGCCACTTTTGATAATGTTCGAGTTGCAACCTGGGAAGGCCCCTTTAATTATTCTGCTATTAATAACTACGGTGTCGGTATGACCAATGGCGAGTACCTTTTGTTCTTGAATAATGATACTGAAGTTATTGAGCCGAACTGGCTTTCTTCAATGCTTGGTTTCTGCCAACGCGATGATGTGGGTGCCGTTGGCGCAAAACTTCTCTACCCTGATAACACCGTTCAGCATGCTGGCGTTTTAATGATTTACTGCAACAGCGAGAACGAAATGGGCGGCCCCATTCACGTCTTCAATAATATTGACCGTGACGATCCTGGCTATATGCGCCGAGCTGTAATCTCTCAGGACCTTTCCGCTGTTACTGCAGCCTGCATGATGACGAAACGCTCTATATTCGAACGGCTGGGCGGTTTTAATGAAAGTTTTGAAGTGGCCTTTAATGATGTTGATTATTGCCTAAGGGTTCGTTCTCTTGATCAGTTGGTCGTGTTTGATGCTGATGCGCTTCTTTACCACTATGAGTCGTTTAGCCGTGGTTATGAAACTGGTGCAAAGAGGGCTCGTTTTATGCGTGAACAGGGTAAATTGCGGACTGCATGGGCCGATTATTATGTAAATGGTGACCCTTACCATTGTCCGATGAGCACACGTTAGCTTGCTTTGTCTGATGGGCCAGTCCGTACGTATGCAACCTAGTGCGGATTGGCCACTGTTTACTGACGAAGCCAAGCAATGCTTTGTCTCCTGGGCACTCTGTAAATATAATTGTGTATGTGTTCATTTGGTTCATGGTTCTTGTGCATAGTTCTTGTGCATAGTCCACGCCTTGGAACTTCCTTAATCTTATAATTAACTTGAATTAACACTATGACTATGTTTTGGAAGGCTTATCAGCTATGAAAGGCATCATCCTCGCCGGCGGGTCCGGCACGCGCCTGTACCCGCTCACGCTCGTGACCTCCAAGCAGCTGCTGCCGGTCTACGACAAGCCCATGATCTACTACCCGCTTAGCACCCTCATGCTGGCGGGCATCCGGGACATCCTGGTCATCTCCACGCCGACCGACCTGCCCAACTTCGAGCGCCTGCTCGGGGACGGCTCGCGCTACGGCGTGAACCTCTCCTACGCCGAGCAGCCGAGCCCCGACGGCCTGGCCCAGGCCTTCACCATCGGCGAGGACTTCATCGACGGCGAGCCGTGCGCCCTGGTGCTCGGCGACAACATCTTCTACGGCAACGGCCTGTCGCGCCACCTGACGCGCGCCGTCCAGAACGCCGAGTCGGGGAGGGCCACGGTCTTCGGCTACCACGTCGACGACCCCGAGCGCTTCGGCGTCGTGGAGTTCGACGGGGAGGGCCGTGCCGTCTCCATCGAGGAGAAGCCCGCGGAGCCCAAGAGCTCCTACGCCGTCACCGGCCTGTACTTCTACCCGGGCGACGTCGCCGCCAAGGCGCATGAGGTCAAGCCCTCGGCCCGCGGCGAGCTCGAGATCACCACGCTCAACCAGATGTACCTGGAGGAGGGGACGCTGTCCGTCGTGACGCTGGGACGCGGGTATGCGTGGCTGGACACCGGCACCATGGAGAGTCTCCACGAGGCGGCGGAGTTCGTCCGCGCCGTGGAGCACTCCCAGGACCTGCCCGTGTCCGTACCCGAGGAGATCGCCTGGGAGAACGGCTGGATCACGACCGCGGAGCTGGAGGAGGCGGCCAAGGCCTACGGCAAGTCGGTCTACGGGCAGCACCTGAAGAAGGTCGCCGCCGGCGAGATCGTCAACAGCCCGCGCGAGTACTAGCGCCAGCTTGTTTTCTTTTAGGGGCCACCGTTTATCTGGTGGCCCCTTTCGTTATGATTACGTTGACCATAAAGACAATATGATTGGGAGTGGATGTGTTAAGCGTCTACTTTGGCGATATGCCAGAAGCGATTTACAACACAGCGACATATTTCAAAAACTCTTACCGGTCTTCTTGGATTACGGATCTCTATGCAGTCTCGATAATTAAAGATGTCGATCGATCGGATGTTGTCTCCGAAAACGTCATCGAAAGCCCTGTGCTTGGGTCCATTTCTCCACTCCAGCTTTCTGGTGGCGTGAAAACGCTGCTGCTTATGAGATTTGATCGTAAGCATATTTTTAACGCTTCTACCTGTGGTGATAACTGTGCCAAGTGGATTCTCGACATGGCGAAAGACCGCAAGCTCGTTGTGAATCTGTATCATGTGATGGACTTTGGTCGCGAGGATTTTAAAATTAAAGTCGTGAATAGCGGCCGAATCGTTCACAACATGGCCGATTTGATTCACGAGTCGATTCCGTATCTGTAGGTGCTGCTTATGAACGGTTCGCATCTCGTTAAGATTTCCCGCCGCAGGGGAACCAAGTACACGTTTACCATCAAACGGAACATTGCTATTGTGCGTGGGGATAGTGGCACGGGTAAGACGGCACTGTTTGACATGGTCGCAGACTACATGCGAACGGGTGAGCAGTCGGGTGTTTCCTTGCAATGCGATTGTCCCTGTGTCGCCCTGACCGATTATGATTGGCGAAACCAGCTTTCGTCCGTTCATGACTCGATTGTATTTGTCGATGAGGGCTTAAAAGAGATCCATTCTGATGAGTTTACCCATCATGTGTTGTATTCCTCGAATTATTTCGTGCTGATCTCAAGGGCTGATTTCCCCAATCTTCCGTATAGCGTGGATGAGATTTACAAGATTAAGACGAGCGGAAAATACCATTCTTTCGTTCCTGTTTATCAAGATCGCGGGAATCATCGTTATGCTATTTCCCGGTCGGCGCCAAAACAGGACTTTTCTATCCTTCTATGCGAGGACAGTAAGTCTGGTTTCCAGTTCTTTGAACGGCATTTCGCTGACAGTGAGCTTACCTGTACTTCGGCCATGACGAACAGCGCGATTTTGGGCTGGTTGGATCAGCATCTCGACGATCGCGTGTTTGTTGTCGCGGACGGAGCGGCATTTGGGTGCTATGCGGACCGCGTCCTTAAGCTACAAGACATTCACCGCGATACTGTTACGGTTTGTCTTCCCGAATCATTCGAGTGGCTTCTACTGAGCTCCGGCGTTATTTCTGGGCTTGATGCTAAGGCGGTGCTGGAGTCTCCGGAAGAGCACATTGACAGTAAAGAGTTTAAAAGCTGGGAGGATTTCTTCTATATGTACTTACGTGAAATAACTGGGGATTCGGTTTTTCACTACGACAAAGACTGCATTCCGGAGGCGTTTTGTACAGGAGGTAATTCTGCGAAGGTTATGGCTCTTATCGCATGCCGAAATGTCCGATAGTTTTGTTGAATAGTGCCGCGGCGTCACTTCCTGCGGCATACTAAAGAAGCTATACATGCTTCAGATTGGATTTTCATGTCTGAGATTTTTGAACCCCACAACATCATCGTCACGGGCGGCTGCGGCTTCATCGGCAGCAACTTCGTGCACTACGTGGTCAACAACCACCCCGGGGTGCACGTCACCGTCCTGGACAAGCTGACCTACGCCGGCAACCCCGAGAACATCGCGGGCCTGCCCTCCGACCGCGTGGAGCTCGTCGTCGGCGACATCTGCGACGCCGGGCTGCTGGATAGGCTGGTACCGGGCCACGACGCCATCGTGCACTACGCGGCCGAGAGCCACAACGACAACTCCATCGCCGACCCCGAGCCGTTCCTTCGCACCAACGTCGAGGGCACCTTCCGCCTGCTGGAGGCCGTCCGCAAATACGGCATCCGCTACCACCACGTCTCCACCGACGAGGTCTACGGCGACCTGGCGCTCGACGACCCGGCGAAGTTCACCGAGGAGACGCCCTACCACCCGTCCTCGCCGTACAGCTCGACCAAGGCCAGCTCCGACATGCTCGTCCGCGCCTGGACCCGCACCTACGGCCTTCGCGCCACGATCTCCAACTGCTCCAACAACTACGGCCCCTACCAGCACGTGGAGAAGTTCATCCCCAGGCAGATCACGAACATCGTCGACGGCGTCCGCCCCAAGCTCTACGGGAAGGGCGAGAACGTCCGCGACTGGATCCACACCGAGGACCACAGCTCCGCGGTGTGGGACATCCTCACCAAGGGCCGCATGGGGGAGACCTACCTCATCGGCGCCGACGGAGAGAAGAACAACATCACCGTGCTGCGCATGATCCTGGAGGCCATGGGCCGCGACCCCGAGGACTTCGACTGGGTCGCCGACCGCCCCGGCCACGACCGCCGCTACGCCATCGACAGCACGAAGCTCCAGCGCGAGCTGGGCTGGAGGCCGGCCCACACCGACTTCGCCGAGGGGCTCAGGGCCACCATCGACTGGTACGTGGCCAACGAGTCTTGGTGGCGCCCGGCCAAGGAGGCCACCGAGGCGCGCTACCGCGCCCAGGGGCAGTAGGCCGAACCCCGGCGAACCGCACCGCGGGGCGCCCGCACGGGGCCGCAGGGCATGGGGATGATCCTGCGTCCCCGCGCGGGCGCCCCCGGTTATCCAACCTCTTCGATAGGAGCTTTTCCCACATGGCAGACATCGCATTCGAGAAGGACCTCTCCGTCACCGAGACCGGCATCGGGGGCCTCAAGGTCGTCGACCTCGCCGTCCACGGCGACTCGCGCGGCTGGTTCAAGGAGAACTGGCAGCGCGCCAAGATGTGCGCCCTGGGCATCCCGGACCTCCGCGTCGTCCAGAACAACGTCTCCTACAACGACAGCCGCGGCGTCACCCGCGGCATCCACGCGGAGCCCTGGGACAAGTTCATCTCCGTGGCCCGCGGCTCGGTCTTCGGCGCCTGGGTGGACCTGCGCGAGGGCAGCGCCACCTACGGCAAGGTGTTCACCTGCACCCTGGACCCGTCCAGGGCCATCTACGTCCCGCGCGGCGTGGGCAACTCCTTCCAGGCCCTGGAGGACGGCACCGCCTACACGTACCTGGTGGACGCCCACTGGTCGCTGGAGCTCAAGAGGACCTACACCTTCGTGAACCTCGCCGACCCGGAGCTCGCCATCGAGTGGCCGATCCCTCTCGACCAAGCCGTCGTATCCGAGGCCGACCTCAACCACCCGATGCTCAAGGACGTCGTCCCCATGGCGCCCAAGAGGACGCTCGTCACCGGCTGCAACGGCCAGCTGGGCCATGCGGTGCGAAAGCTGGCCGAGGAGCGCGGCGTGGCGAAGGACTTCGACTTCTGCGACATCGACACCTTCGACATGTCCGACCCGGACGCCTACTCCAAGTACGACTGGTCGCTCTACGGCACCGTCATCAACTGCGGCGCCTACACGGCCGTGGATAAAGCCGAGACCCCCGAGGGCCGCGTGACCGCCTGGAAGGCCAACGCGACGGGGCCCGCCCTTCTCGCACGCACCTGCGCCGGGCACGGCATCACGCTCGTCCACGTGTCCAGCGACTACGTCTTCGACGGCACCGCCGAGGTCCACACGGAGGACGAACCCCTCAGCCCGCTGTCCGTCTACGGTCAGACCAAGGCCGCCGGCGACATCGCCGTGGCAGGGTGCCCGCGCCACTACATCATGCGCTCCAGCTGGGTCATCGGCGAGGGGCACAACTTCGTCAAGACCATGAAGGGCCTGTCCGACCGCGTCGCCGACCCCGAGGACGGGCTCGAGCAGGTCACCGTCGTGGACGACCAGCTGGGCCGCCTGACCTTCACGCGCGACATGGCCGAGGCCATCTTCCACGTGCTGGGGACGCACGCCCCCTACGGCACCTACGACTGCACGGGCTCCGGCGCCGTCAAGTCTTGGGCCGACATCGCCCGCGCCGTCTTCGAGGCCGCGAACGGCAACAGTGCGAAGGTCGTGCCGGTCAGCACCGCCGACTACTACGCCGAGGCCTCCGGCCCCATCGCCCCGCGCCCGGTCCACTCCGCGCTCGACCTTTCCAGGCTCGAGTCGGTCGGGTTCCACATGCCCGACTGGGAGGAAGAGCTGGGGGAGTACCTCAAGACGCTCTAGTCGCCGCTATTGAATTGACGAGAGTAAAAAGCCGCCGTTCTTTAACGGCGGCTTTTCTTGTTGGTGGCTATCTGCGCAGTGGTGCCAATAGTATTTTGCGGAAGATTTACCTCTCGCTTGGCTTGGAAGTAGGGTGGCCGGGCTGGTCGTCGTAGGCGTATTTGCTGTACACGTTGACCTCCCACTGCTTTTTTTCGACCTTTGCCACGGAATCGAGGATGAAGCCGGTCGCAAGGCTCAGGCCACAAAGGAACATGAAAGATGCGGCGAGCATTGCGGTGGGGAAGCGGGGGACGAGACCGGTCTGGAAATATTCGACGACGATGGGGATGCCCAAGGCGAGGCCGATAATCGCAAACAGAAGCGCGACCAGGCCGAAGAATTTGAGCGGACGGTAGTCCTTGAACAGCGTGCCGATCATCGCAACGACTTTAATGCCGTCGCTGACGGTATTGAGCTTGGACTCGGAGCCTTCCGGACGGTCGCGGTACTCGATGGGCACATCTTTGATGCGCCAGCGGTGGTCGACGGCGTGGATCGAGAGCTCGGTTTCGATCTGGAAGCCCTCGGAAAGCACGGGGAAGGTTTTGACGAACGGGCGGCTCATGGCGCGGTAGCCGGTCATGACATCATCGAAGCTGTAGCCATAGATCCACTTGATCATGGCGCGAACTAGGTTGTTGCCAAAGCCGTGGAATGCGCGCTTGTTTTCCTCGGCATAGGTGCCGTTGGAAAGGCGGTCGCCTACGGTCATGTCGGCCGTGCCGTTAAGGATGGGCTCGCAGAGGGCTTTGGCCGCCTCGGCGGGATAGGTGTCGTCGCCGTCGACCATCAGGTAGCAATCGGCGTCGATGTCGCGAAACATCTGGCGGCACACGTTGCCCTTTCCCTGGCGGGGCTCAAAGCGGACCGTGGCGCCGTGCTCGGTAGCGATGCGTGAGGTATCGTCCGACGAGTTGTTGTCATAGACATAGACCGTCGCTTGCGGAAGCTCGCGGTGAAAGTCGTCGATGACTTTTCCGATGGTGACTGCCTCGTTGTAACAGGGGATGATGACGGCGATGGATTCAGAATTCACTCAATGCTCCTTATACATTCAATCCTTGAAAGTATAGCCGTTTGGGCTTGGCATCCTAAGATGTGGGTTAGTTCTCCAGTTTTGTTGCGCGAATCGTTTGCATGGCCGTCGGGTCTATACTGTTCGTTTGTCAACGATTACGAGTAAAGGAGTTGCATCCGTGTCGGATCAGACAAAGCAACAAGAAACTCGCAGTCTGCCTGCGACGTTTGCTAAGAACGAATTTGAGAAGGACGCGTTTATCCTTCGTCAGCTGGTTACCAAGGATTTTAAGATCAAGTATCGCCGTAGCGTTCTGGGCGTCGCATGGTCGGTGCTCAACCCGCTGCTGATGATGATCGTCATGGCCATCGTGTTCTCGACGATTTTCGCCCAGGGCCGCAATGGCTCAATTACGCCCGAGATGTACCCGCTGTACTTGATCGTGGGTAACGTCACCTTTGCCGTCATGTCCGAGTCTACGAACCAGGCTCTGACGTCGATCGTGGGTGCTGCCCCGCTGCTCAAGAAGGTTAAGGTGCACCGCTGGGTCTTCCCAGTACAGAAGGTGCTCTTCTCGCTGGTTAACTTTGCCTTCTCGCTGGTCGCCGTTGCCATCGTTATGCTGTGGTTCCACGTTATGCCTTCTTGGCACCTTATTCTGCTGCCGGTCTGCCTGCTGCTGCTTATGTGCTTCTGCATGGGCCTGGGCATGATGCTCTCCGCCCTTACGGTCTTCTTCCGCGATGTCATGCATCTGTGGAGTGTTGTCATCACGGCGTGGACTTATATCACGCCTATTTTCTGGACGACCGATTTCGTTGCGCAAATGCCGCATCTCGTGCGCATTCTGGTCTATGCGAACCCCATGTATAACTACCTGCAGTTTATGCGCGATATCTTTCTGTTCCAGACCACGCCCTCGCTTTTGACGTTTGGTATGTGCGTCGCTTGGGCGGTTCTTGCGCTTGCTATTGGCTACACCGTGTTCCATAAGTCCGAGCGCAAGTTCATCCTCTACATCTAAGGAGTGCTGTGATGACTGAATCTGTTGTTGATTACAGCGAGCAGCCTCTGGCTGTCGAGGTCGACGACGTCACCATGATCTTTAACATGGCGTCCGAGTCGCTGACCAACCTCAAGGAGTACTTCATTAAGCTTGCCAAGCACGAGCTGTTCTTTGAGGAGTTTAGGGCGCTTAAGCACATCTCGTTTGATATTCATCGCGGCGAGGTCGTGGGTCTGGTCGGCACCAATGGTTCCGGCAAGTCTACGATGCTCAAGATTATCGCTGGCGTGCTTGAGCCTAGCGAGGGCAGCGTTAAGGTGCACGGTAACATCGCGCCGCTGATTGAGCTTGGCGCCGGCTTTGACCCCGAGCTGACCGCCCGCGAGAACATCTATCTGAACGGCGCCCTGCTCGGCTATACCAAGGAGTTCATCGACGCCAACTTTGACGGCATTATCGAGTTCGCTGAGCTGCAGAACTTTGTCGATATGCCGCTTAAGAACTTCTCCTCGGGCATGGTGGCGCGTATCGCCTTTGCAATCGCGACGATTACCGAGCCCGATATTCTGATCGTTGACGAGACGCTGTCCGTCGGTGACGTGTTCTTCCAGCAGAAGTGCGAGGCCCGCATCCAGCACTTTATCCAGAGCGGCGATGTGACGGTTCTGTTCGTTTCGCACTCCATGGAGCAGGTTGAGCGCATCTGCCAGCGTGCCGTTTGGATTGAGAAGGGTGACCTTCGCATGGACGGCCCGGTCGATGAGGTCTGCAAGGCGTACCGCGAGCAGTTCAACTAGGTTATAATTACTTGCGCCTGACAGGCTTACGCTTGCTTGGGCGTGCGGTTATTTGCTCCATTAGCTCAGTTGGATAGAGCAGGGGACTTCTAATCCCAAGGTCGACGGTTCGAATCCGCCATGGAGCACCATCGTTTATTAAGCCCGGACCGCTTGGTGGTCTGGGCTTTTTTCATCTTGTGTGCTGCTGGAGCCGAGCGCGAGCAAGCCGCTGCTGTTTGTTGGGGTTGGCATTTTACTTTTCGATACGCTCCCTCAGCAGCTCCAACGCGTGGGCGTAGCCTTGGAGGCCTTCGCCGGTGATGGTGGCGAAGCAGGCCAGGCGGGCGTAGCTCACCTGGCGGAAGTCCTCGCGGGTCTCGACAGCGCTGATGTGGACCTCGACGGCGGGGATGGCGACGGCTTTGAGCGCGTCGAGGATCGCCACGCTCGTGTGCGTGTAAGCCGCCGGGTTGATGACGATGCCGTCGACCTTGCCGTAGGCCTCCTGGATCTTGTCGACGATGCTGCCTTCGTGGTTAGACTGGAAGACCTCGACCTTGTCGAAGCCTTGTGCGGCGCCCGCTTCCTGGCAGATCTGCACTAAGCGGTCGTAGTTGTCGCTACCATAGATGCCCGGCTCGCGAATGCCGAGCATGTTGAGGTTGGGGCCGTTGATGACGAGTGCTTCCATGGTTGCTTCCTTTGCGATTGGAAAACCACCACAAAGGCGCCTGTCCCCTTTGTGGTGGTTTTGGTTAGAGAGCGGGTGGGAGGGTGTCGAGGAGGGCTTGGGCGGTGTTGGCGGCGCAATCGCGCGAGTCGATGATGTAGTCGGCCCAGGCGCGGTAGCGCGGCATGCGCTGTTCGGCCAGCTTATCGATGCCGTCACGCGCGGTGATGGGGCGGCCCTTGTGGGCGAGTTCGTCGAGCTTGCGGTTGAGCATCACAATCTGGCTGTTCTGGTGCAGCAGCGGGTAGTTCTCGTCGCGCGTGACCACGCCGCCGCCGGTGGAAAGCACCAGGCCGCTGCGCTTGGAGATATCGGCCAGTGCCGCTGTCTCCTGCTCGCGGAAGGCCGCCTCGCCGCGCTCGACGATAAAGTCGGCACAGGGCATGCCCAGGCGTTCCTCGAGGGCGCGGTCCAGGTCGATGTGCTCTCGCCCCGTGAGTAAGGCAATCTGCTCGCCCACACGGGTCTTGCCCGAGCCCGGCATGCCGATCAGCGCGATGTTCTGTTCGCGGCGTGACAGGCGCTCCGTTACGTCCAGAATGCGCTCACGCGGAGTGACCTGGCCGGTGTAGTGCTCAACGGCTTGCGCCGCCTGGGCCACGAGCATCAGCAGGCCGCCGATGCAGGGGATGCTGCGGCGCTCGGCCTCGAGCATCAGGCCCGTGCGTGCAGGGTTGTAGACAATGTCGATGACGCCCTCGAGCGCATCGAGCCCCTCGAGCGTGCAGGGGGCATCGGGACAGTGGGGGAACATGCCGGCGGGCGTGCAGTTGACGAGCAGTGCGGCGTCGGACTGCTGCGCGATGTTGTCGTAGTTGACTTCGCTCGTGCGGCCGACCGGCACGACGATGGCGCCCAGGTCGCCGAGCACCATGCTGGCAGTGGTGCCGGCGCCACCGGTGGCACCGAGTACGAGGGCCTTCTTCCCGGCAACCTCAACGCCCAGCTCCTCGACCAGGCACTGGAAACCGAAGTAGTCGGTGTTGTCGCCGCGCAGACGGCCATCGGGCAGACGCGTGATCGTGTTGACGTTGCCCATGCGTTCGGCGAGCGGGCTCAGCTCGTCCAGGTAGTCCATGACGGCGCGCTTGTAGGGAATGGTCACGTTGGTGCCTTCCCACTCGTCGCCCGTCATAAAGGCCGCGAGGTCCTCGGGCTCGCGCTCAAAACGCACGTACTCAAGCCCCGCGAGCTCCTTGTAGATGGTCGGGGTGTAGCTGTGGCCCAGCACGCGGCCCAGCACGCCGTAGGGGCGGGTTGTGGCGACGTCAGTCATCTAGAGCACCTCCGTGTAGCTGCCAAAGTAGGTGAAGCTCTCGCACACCTCGTCAATCGAGTCGAGCAGGTCGTCGAGGGCTTTGCTGCCAAAGGGACAGTCCAGATCGAAGTAGAACATAAACTCAAAGTCGCGCCCGGGGATGGGGCGGCTCTCGAGCTTGATAAGGTTGATGTTGAGTGCGTAGAAGCGCTCGAGTACGCGATAGAGGGCGCCCGGTTCGTTGGCCGTGGTGATCATGAGCGAGGTACGGTTGGCGCCGGGGTAGACGCGCGGCTCGCGACTGATGACGACGAAGCGCGTGTAGTTGTTGTCCGAGTCCTGGATATTGGGCTCCAGCACCTCCAGACCATAGAGCGCCGCGCAGCTGCGCGAGGCGATGGCGGCAACGTCGGTGCGTTCGGAGCTGGCGACCATCTCGGCCGACATGGCCGTGTTGGGGTACTTGGTGGCGTGCAGGTCGTGTGCCTCGATAAAGCCGGCGCATTGGGCAATGGCCTGGCCGTGGCTGTAGACCTCGTGCACGTCCGCAAGCTTGGTGCCGGGCTTGACGAGCAAGCTGTGGTCGATTTTGAGGCGAAGCGAGCGCACGATGTGGAAGTCGAACTGGGCGAGCAGGTCGTAGACGGCGTTGACCGAGCCGGCGGTGGAGTTCTCGATGGGCAGCACGCCAAACTCGCAGAAGCCGTCGCGCACGGCGCACATGACGCCCTCGAAGGTCTCGAAAAACGCGATGTCGGGCACGTCGAAGAGCTTGCACGCGGCGATTTGGCTGTAAGCGCCCTCGACGCCCTGGCAGGCGACGGTGGCCGTTTGAGGGAAGGGCGTGTCGGAGGCTGCAGCCGTGGCGTGGGCCTTTTGCGAGACGGTGATGCCCTTGAGCTCGTTGATGTAGCGCTGCTGCTCGGCCTTGCTCATGCTCATGAGGAGACGGAACAGGGTGATGGTCTGCGCCTCGTAGCGCTCGGGCGCGCGGCTGGCGAGGTTGTTGAGCTTGGAGCGCTCACGGGCGGGGTCGAAGACGGCCTTGCCCATCTCGATTTTTGACTTGGCGACCTCGGTGGCAATGTCCATGCGCTCGACAAAGCTGTTGAGGAGCGTGGTGTCGATGCCATCGATGGCCTGGCGGATGTCAGCAAGGTCCATGGAGACCCCTTTCACGTGTCGGGGGATGTTGAGGGGTGGGTAGTTAGCGCTGGGCGGCGTCTTCGAGGAGGGCGTCCCAGATGGCAAGGGCGGCGGCTGCCTCGGCTACGGGGACAGCTCTGGGGACGATGCAGGGATCGTGGCGGCCGTGGACCGAGAGCTCGGCATTTTCCATGACGTCCATGTCCACGGTCTGCTGCTCGCGACCGATTGAGGGCGTCGGCTTTACGGCCATGCGCCACATGACGGGCGCGCCGGTCGAAATACCGCCCAGGATGCCGCCGGCGTTGTTGGACTCGACCTCGATCTCGCCGGTCTCGGCATCGATGCGATACGGATCATTGTTCTCGCTGCCGCGCATGGCGGCCACGGCAAAGCCCATGCCAAACTCCACGCCCTTTACGGCTGGAATGCCAAACGCGATTTGCGCGATGCGGTTCTCGATGCCGTCGAACATGGGGTCGCCGATGCCCGCGGGAAGTCCGTAGATGCCGCACTCCACGATGCCGCCGATGCTGTCAAGCTCGTCGCGCGCGGCTAGGATCTCCTCGCGCATGCGGCCGGCTGCGGCGGCGTCAATGCACGGCAGATCGTTCGTAAGGATCGCCTTGCGGTCGGCCTCGCGATAGACTATGTCGTCCATCGGCAGGTCGGAGATGCCGCCGATCTGCGCCACATGCGCCATCACTTTAATGCCGCGGGCCTCGAGTGCCTGCAGCGCAATGCCGCCGGCGATGCACAGGGGTGCCGTTAGGCGGCCGGAGAAGTGTCCGCCGCCGGCGACATCGTGCATGTTGTGATACTTCACGCGCGCAGGGAAGTCCGCATGTCCGGGACGGGGCTTGCGGCGCAGCTCGGAGTAATCCTTGGAGCGCGTGTTGGTGTTCTCGATAATCGCGGCGATGGGCGCGCCGGTGGTATGTCCATCGACAACACCGGCGATGATGTGCGCGGCGTCGGCCTCGCGGCGTTTGGTTGCGGTCTCGTCGCGACCGGGGGCGCGACGGTCGAGGAAGGCCTGCAGCTGCTCCTGGTCCACGGCGATGCCCGCCGGAATGCCATCGAGTGAGCAGCCGATGGCGGGGGAGTGCGACTGGCCGAAGATGCTTAAGTGCAAGACGTTGCCAAAGGTCGAGGACATGCTATTCCTCCTCGAGTGTGACCTTGCCGCCCAGCAGGCGGTAGTGGTCGAAGAAATCGGGATAGGACTTGTTGACGGCCTCGGCGCCGTGGATCACGACCTCGCCGGTGGCGCGGCTCGCGGCGATAGCGGCCATCATGGCGATGCGATGGTCGTTGTGCGAATCGACCTCGCCGCCGGTGAAGGCATCGACACCCTTGATGATGAGGTCATCGCCGGCAATGCGCACCTGCGCGCCCAGCGCGGTGAGCTCGCGGGTGGTGGTGACCAGACGGTCGGATTCCTTGATGCGCAGACGGGCGCAATCGCGAATAAAGGTGCGGCCCTGTGCCAGCGAGGCCACGGCCGAGATGACGGGCACCAGGTCCGGAATGTCGTGGGCACTCATCTCAAAGCCGGCGAGCTTGTCGGACTGCACGGTGGCGGCGTTGGTGGAGCGCACGATGCGGGCGCCAAAGCGCGAAAGCGCGGCAAGCACGTTACGGTCGCCCTGTGCGGAGCTCAGTGACACGCCCTCGACGGTGATTGGGTCGGTGCCGATGGCACCGGCGCACAGCCAAAAGGCGGCGTTGGACCAGTCGCCCTCGACGGCTACGCTGCCGGGCGTGCGGTACGAGCCGCTGCTCACGCGGAAGTTCGTGACCTCGGGCTGGCCGTCCTTGGCCGGAATGCGCTCGACGTTGACCTCGACGCCAAAGGCCTTCATGGCCTGTATCGTCAGGTTGATGTAGGGGCGGCTCTCGATGAGGCCGGTTACCTGCACGCAGGAGGGCTGGGCCAGCAGCGGGGCTGCCAGCAGCAGGCCCGAGATGTACTGCGAGCTCACGTTGCCCGGAAGCACAAAGGTGCCCGGGCGCATGCGGCCGCTCGTCTTGAGCGGAAAACCGCCCAGACCCTGTAGGTCGCAGCCGGCGGCGATGATCTCGTCCGAGAGCGGGGAGAGCGGGCGGGCGCCCAGGCGGCCCTGGCCTACGAAGGTGGCATCCGCACCCAGCGCGCAGGCGACAGGCAGCATAAAGCGCAGCGTGGAGCCACTTTCACCGCAGTCAAGCGTGCCGCCGGCAAGGGCCTTGAGCAGGCCAAACTCAACACTCTTCATGGTGGGGTGGACCTGGAAGCCGTCCTCGACGGTCTCGATGCGAGCACCCAGTGCCGTAAGGCAGCGCACCGTGGCCTCGATGTCGGCGCAGGTGGTGTTGCAGGTGACGTGCGTCTCGCCGTTGGCAAGCGCAGCGCAGATGATGAGGCGATGCGCCATCGACTTGGACGCGATGGCGGGAACGGTGCCCTTAAGCGGGGACGGGGTGATGCGGGCTAGCATGCGGATGCGTCTCCCTTCTGGCCGAGGCCCTCGGCAATGAGTTCGTGGAAAGTGGAAAGTGGCGTGCGGTCGATGCTGCAGCGGCCAATGCCGTGCGGAATCACCAGGTCGATGGTGTCGCCCGCGCGCTTCTTGTCGTGGAGCGCCTCGGCAAAGACGGCATCGGCATCTAGGTCGCAGCGGGTCTTGAGGCCATGGCGGGCGCAGAGTTCCTCAATACGACCGGGCAGTGCGGCATCGCAAACGCCGTGCAGGGCCGCGGCGCGCGTGATGATGCCCATGCCGATCGACACACAGTTGCCGTGTCCGAGCTCAAAGTGCTCGCAGGCCTCGACGGCGTGTCCGGCGCTGTGTCCAAAGTTGAGGAGCTTGCGCTGGTTGGTTTCGCGCTCGTCGGCGACGACCACGGCGCGCTTGATGTCGATATTGCGGGCGATGATGAGCGCTACGCGGGCCACGTCGCGGTTGAGCAGCTCCAGCGTGAGCGGGGTCTTCTCCAGCTCGGCGAAGAGCTCCGGGTCGGCGATCACGGCGTGCTTGACGACCTCGCCGCAGCCGTCAGCGAACTGCTCGGGCGTGAGGGTCGCCAGGCATCCCACGTCGGCGATAACCACGCTTGGCTGCCAAAAGGCGCCGGCCAAGTTCTTGCCGGCAGCCAGGTCGATGGCGGTCTTGCCGCCCACCGACGAATCCACCATGGCGAGCAGGCTCGTCGGGATCTGCACAAACTTGCAGCCGCGCATGTAGGTGGCGGCCACAAAGCCCGCCACGTCGCCCACGACACCGCCGCCGAGTGCCACGATCACGTCGGAGCGCGAAAGCTCGTGCTCGGCCACAAACTCCAAAATGGCAACATAGGTTTCGGCGCGCTTATGGGCCTCGCCGGCTTCGAAGGTGCAGATGCTCACCTCGTAGCCTGACGCCTCCAGGCTCTGCTTAACGGGCATCTGATAGAGCGGGCCCACGTTGGTGTCCGTCACGATGACGGCGCGGGTGCCGCCGGCGGTGGTGCGGACGAGCGGACCTGCCTGCTCCAGCAAAAACGTGCCCACATGCACCTGGTAGGGGCGTGCGGTGTCGATATCGATAGTAATCGCCATAAGCTTCGGTCCTTTCGACCTGGCGTGATGGGTGGTCTAGTGGGAGGCCTCGTCGTCGAGCGCGCGCTTAATGCGGTCGCCCTCGGCAAGGAGATTCTCCAGATAGCGCTGGTCGCGGTCCTTAAGGGCGCGGCTGTAGGCGCCAAGCGATTCGATCAGATGGTCGATCTCGAAGGCGAGCGCATCGGCGTCGTCGATCATGAGCTCGGACCACATCTGAGGATTGAGGTGTGCCACGCGGGTGAGGTCGCGGTAGCTGCCGGCCGAAAAGCCGTGGTGGACCTGAGCGGTCGGGCTCTTAACATAGGCGTTGGAGACGACGTGCGCGAGCTGGCTCGTAAAGGCGATGACGCGGTCGTGCTCGGCGGCGCTCGTTACGCTGAACTTGCCAAAGCCCAGGGGACGTACCATCTCGCGCACCTGGCCCAAAAGCTCCAGCTTGAGTGCGTCGTCCACTGCGGGCGGTACAAGCACGAGCGGTGCGTCCTGGAACAGGTCGGCGCGGGAATGCGCGTAGCCCGAGAACTGCGTGCCCGCCATGGGGTGCGCGCCCACAAAGTAAAAACCGTGCTCGCGGGCAAGCTCAAAGGCGCGCTCGCACACGATGCCCTTGACGCCTACGGTGTCGATCACCACGGGGCCCATGATGGCCTCGGTGTCGGTGGCGTCGGCGAGTGCCTGGGCGTGCTCCTCGAGCCACTCGATGCAGGCCTCGGGGTAGCATGCCAGGACGATGATGTCGCACTCGCCGAGCGTCTCGTCGTTGAGCTCGCCGGCAACGGTGCCCATGCTGGCGGCCGTCATGACGTCGTCATCGGGGTCCCAGGCCAGCACACGGACGCCCGCCTGCGCATAGCCGCGGGCAAAACTGCCGCCGATGAGGCCCAGGCCCACGATGCCGGCGCACTTGGGGCCACCCTGGTTAACGCGTGCGTTTCTCACCGTGCCCATGGGCTACTCCTGAACGGTCTCTTGGCAGACGACCTCGCGGATGGCGCGGATGCGGCGCATGGTGTCGTCGAACTGGTCGGGGGTGAGGGCCTGAGCGCCGTCGGACCAAGCATGGCTCGGGTCGTCGTGGACCTCGATCTCCAGACCGTTGGCGCCGCAGGCGGTCGCCGCGAGCGCCATAGGCTCAACGTAGCGGGTGTAGCCGGTGGCGTGGCTGGGGTCGGCAACGACGGGCAGGTGCGACAGGTGGTGGAGCACCGGCACGGCGTTGAGGTCGAAGGTGTTGCGGGTGCGGGTCTCGAAGGTGCGGATACCGCGCTCACACAGGATGACGTTGTCGTTGCCCTCGCTCATGATGTACTCGGCAGCCATGAGCAGCTCGTCGACGGTGCCGGACATGCCGCGCTTGAGCAGAACCGGGGTCTGCGTCTTGCCGACCTCCTTGAGCAGGGGGAAATTCTGGGCGTTGCGAGCGCCAATCTGCATGACGTCAATCTTCTTGTCGAGGAAGACCTGCACGTCGCGCGGGTCCATGATCTCGGTGACGATCGGCATGTCGAGCTCGGCGGATGCCTCGCACAGCAGGTCCAGACCGGCGGGGCCCATGCCCTGGTAGGCGTACGGGGAAGTGCGGGGCTTGTAGGCGCCGCCGCGCAGCATCGTGGCGCCGGCTGCCTTCACGCGGCGGGCGATGCGGATGAGGTTCTCGCCCTCGACGGAGCACGGGCCGGCGATGACTTGGAACTGATCGCCGCCTACATGTACGCCGTGGCCGCAGTCGATGACGGAGTCCTCGGGGTGGAACTTGCGGTTGGCGCGCTTGAACGGCTCGGAGACGCGCTGCACGCGCTCGACGACGTCCATGGACTCGAGCAGGAATGGGTCGATCTTGGTCGTATCGCCCACCAGGCCGATGATCGTCTCGTTCTCGCCGCGCGAGACGTCGGTCTTCAGGCCCTTTTTCTCAATCCAGCTGACGATATGGCTGACGGCCTCGTCGCTGGCGCTCTGCTTTAAAATTGCAATCATGGTGTGCCTCTCACCTCGATGGATAACCCTTGCAAAAACGGCCCGCATCGCGAGCCGTGTATATATGGTGCATGAGAGTTTATACTATCTGATTCGCTTTTGCCTTCTAAAGTGAGCCGTTGCGCCGCGTCTTCCCCGGAATTGCAAAGCTTTTTCTTTTTCTTTTATTTTGATAGCCCGTGGTGCACTTGGGTATAATGCCAAACGTTGGCCCTATTAGCTCAGGGGATTAGAGCGTCTGCCTCCGGAGCAGAAGGCCGTTGGTTCGAATCCAACATGGGGCACCATCGAACGTGAGACCGTCCGAACCTCGCATGGTCCGGGCGGTTTTTCTTATACCGACGCGACGTGATGGGACGTGGTATGGCAGCAACGGATATCGAGCGCGGACTCTCGACCGCCGAGGTCGAGGAGCGCATCGCCGCCGGTAAGATCAACCGCAACATGGAGCTCAAGACCAAGTCGGTCAAAGAGCTCATCATCGAGAACCTCTGCACGCTGTTCAATTTGATCAACGTGATTTTGGCGTTCCTAGTCATTTTGACCGGTTCGTTTAAGAATCTGACGTTCCTGTTCGTAGTGTTCCTCAATACTGCTATTGGCGTCATCCAGTCCATGCGTTCCAAGAAGATGGTCGATAAGCTCACGCTGCTGACCTCCAAGAAGGCCATTGCGGTGCGCGACGGCGCCGAGGTGGAGCTCGACCTGGACCAGATCGTGCTCGACGATATCATCCGCCTGGGGCGCGGCGACCAGATTCCCGCTGACGCCGTGGTGGTTTCGGGCGAGGCGCTCGTGAACGAGAGCCTGCTGACGGGTGAGAGCGACCTCATTAAGAAACAGCCCGGTTCCGAGCTCATGAGCGGCAGCTTTATCGACTCGGGCTTGCTGCGCGCCCGCGTGATCCATGTCGGCGCCGACAACTACGTGGCCAAAATTAATAACGAGGCGAAGTACGTCAAAAAGGTCAATTCCGAGATCATGAACGGGCTTAACGCCATCGTGCGCTTTGCGAGCATCATCATGATCCCGCTCGGTTTGGCGTTGTTTGCCTCGAGTGTGAGCGAGCTGTGGGATGCCGCGGGAACCCCGGGCGATAGCGCGCTTTCGTGGTGCTTCTCCGAGCTGTTGGCTGGTCATGTGCCTTCGTCGGCGCTGCTGTCCACGGTGGGCGCCCTGCTGGGCATGATCCCGCAAGGCCTGGTGCTGCTGACCTCGTCGGTGCTCGCCATCGCCACGGTGCGCCTGGCCCGCCGCAAGGTGCTGGCGCAGCAGCTTTACTGCATCGAGACGCTCGCTCGCGTCGACGTGCTGTGCCTGGACAAGACGGGCACCATCACGTCGGGTCGCATGGAGGTCGAGGGTACCTATCCGCTACCGGTCGAGGGTATGGGTGTGGGGGAGAGCGACGCCGCCGTTCCCGTCGATACCACGGTGCTCGATTTTGCGCTGGCTAACGTGGCGCGTGCGACCTCGGCCGATGCCAACGAGACCTGCCAGGCGCTGCTCAACTATTACGCCGATCGCCCGGTCGAGGTGTCTGAGCCGCTGTCGGTCATTCCGTTCTCGTCCTCCAAAAAGTGGAGTGGTGCCTCGTTTGCGCAGGGCTCCTATGTGATGGGTGCGGCGCAGTTTGTGCTCTCTGATCGTGCGTTTGCCCAGGTCGAGAACCGTGTCGCCGAGCTTGCCGATACCTGCCGCGTGCTCGTGGTGGCGCGCGTGGACGGCTTTACGCCCGATGGCGATATGGTGGGCGAGGCCGAGCCCGTGGGCTTTGTGACCATCCGCGACGAGATTCGTACCTCGGCGGCCGAGACCATCGGCTACTTTAACGAGCAGGGCGTGACCCTTAACGTGATCAGTGGCGACGACCCGCGTACGGTGTCGTCGATCGCGCGCGTGGTGGGCGTGCCGGGGGCGGACGCTTATGTGGACGCCACGACGCTCGATACGCCGGCCAAGCTCGATGCCGCAGTGGACCGCTACCATGTTTTTGGTCGTGTGACCCCGCAGCAGAAGCGCGAGCTCGTGCAGGCACTCAAGCGCCGCGAGCACACCGTGGCCATGACGGGCGACGGCGTCAACGACGTGCTGGCGCTCAAGGAGGCCGACTGCTCCGTCGCCATGGCGGCCGGCTCCGATGCCGCGCGCAACGTGGCCGAGATCGTGCTCGTCGACAACGACTTTGCCTCGATGCCTGCTGTGGTGGCCGAGGGCCGTCGCTCCATCAACAACCTGCAGCGTTCGGCTTCGCTGTTCTTGACCAAGACGCTGTTCTCGATGGGCCTGGCGGCGCTGTGCATCGCACTGCCGCCGTACCCTTTCGAGCCGATTCAGATGACGCTCATCAACTTCTTCTGCATTGGCGCGCCGGGCTTTGTGTTGGGCCTGGAGCCCAACAATGCTCGCGTGAAGGGGTCGTTCCTGACGAACGTGCTCAAGCGGGCACTGCCGGCGTCGCTTGCGGTCATTTTGGCCGCGGCGCTCGATATCTTTATGGCGCGCGTGTTCGGCTTTAACCAGCTCACGCTGTCTACGATGTGCCTACTTACGTCGTGCGCTGCGAGTGTCAGCCTGATCTGGCGTATCTCGCAGCCCCTCACGCCCTTACGTGTGGCGCTCTTTGTGTTTGTAGTTGCCGGCATCCTGACGGGCGTTATCGGATTCCCGAAGCTGCTGTCTATTGCCAACCTGTCGATGGGCCAGATGGTTATCTTGGCTGTCATCGTGGTCATCACCTGCTCGGTGTTCTTTAAGCTCGCCACGATGATGGATTCGCTCAAGCCGCGTCGTCGTCATGCCGCAACTGGTTTTGGCCGCGGTGTGCGCGTCCGCTTGGGTCGCGGTGGCGGCAAGGTGAGCTCGACGGGTTCGACGGCCGAGCGTTTTGCCAAGCGCGTCGCCGCCGACATGGCGCAGCGCCGCGAAGCTCGCACCGTTCGTGAGGCCGAGGCCCGCGCACTCGAGGGCGTGGCCCAGGCCCAGCCCAAGAAAAAGAAGAGTACCGGAGTCAAGCGCTCCCGCGTGACCAAGTCCGCCCAAGGCATCAAAGTCTCGATGCCAAGCAAAAAGAAGAAATAACTACGCGCCCTGGCGATGTTGAATTGGTGCCTTGCTCCTGTGGGGCCGTGGCGATGTTATGCTCTAACCTCGATCGTTTGAATTGCTTCGAAAAGAGGATGCCGTGATCTGCCCGCATTGCCTTAAGACTATCGAGGACGGCGCCTCGTTCTGCCCCTACTGCAACGCCTATGTGGGTCCGGGCGACGGTCTGGAGCACACCGAGTTCGTGTTCTGTGAGGGCTGCGGTGCCCGTCTTTCTCCGCATGATCGCACGTGCCCCAAATGCGGACGCCCCGCTCCGGGTATCCTCTCCGAGGACGCGGCCGCATCCGACCTGGCAGCGGGCCGCACGGCGGGCTTTCCGCGCCTAACGCAAGAGCAGATCGATACCGAGGTGCCGCATGCGCCGGCCTCTGCCGCTGCGGTGCTTTCGGACGCCGCCGACCCCAATGAGACCTGCGTGCTGCCAGCTTTCGATAAGGATTTCGGTATCCCCAAGGTCGATATTCCCACGCCCGTTTCCCTGCATGACGATGCTCAAAAACCCAAGCGCAAGGTGCATCCCGACGAGGACGCCTATCACAAGCACAAGCGTCATATCCCCAAGCCGCTCATTATCATCGCGGTCCTTGCCGTCGTTTGCGGCGGTGCCTATTGGTTCGTGACGGCCGATCCTATGGGTGTCATGCCTGGCTTCTACGACCAGTTTGGCCAGGCCGCGCAGACGACCTTCCCCACGCGTCAAAAGGGCGAGGCCACTGAGGACGATACCAAGCAGGACGATTCTGCCGAGGTGGTCCAGGAAGAAACCGTGCTCACCGATGATCAGCTCTATACCAGGCTCGACGGTCTGTATCAGACCATCGTGTCCTATGCTGACGAGGATCAGATCGGCGAGGTCATCGATTCCTTTAACAACGGCTATCTCCGAACGCCGCTGTCCACCCGTCAGGAGCTGTCGCAGAGTGCCTACGCCCTGCGTGATCAGATAAAAAAGACGCAAGATGAGCTTAACAACCTGAAAGTACAGGACGATACGGTCTATGCGGATGACATCGCCCACTTAAAGCAGCTTGCCGAGTGGATGTATGAGCGCGTCGACGTGATCTGCCAGAGCTGGGATATCTCGCTGGCCATTCCCGATGGCGAGTCGATGAGTTCCCACCAAAGCGAGATCCTGGCGCCCATCGCGCAGGGCGGCAACAGCGCGCTGAACCAGTACGACGCCAATGTGGGTTCCTGGAAGCCGCAGCAGCGTTCCTAAAATTAGTTCGCCATAGTCGGCATAACCTACGTGCGCAATTGATGTAAGCCCGTGCTTATTGCTACAATTCGTACAAATATGCTTTAAACGCACGAGGAAGGAACCACATGTTTGGTTTTAAGAAAGAGCTCTACACGCCCGAGTATCAGCTTGTCGGCGACGAGTGCGCCGTAATCGAGACGTCGAAGGGTACCATCAAGGTCAAGTTTGACGGCGAGGGCGCTCCCATTCATGTCGCGAACTTCTGCGAGCTTTCCACGATGGGTTTCTATGATGGCCTTAAGTTCCATCGCTATGTGCCCGGTTTTGTTATCCAAGGTGGCGACCCCAATACCCGCGACATGTCCGGCGCCGACGTCGCCGCCGGTCTTGAGGGCCCCGACGGCATGCCCGGTACCGGTGGCCCCGGCTACTGCATCAAGGGCGAGTTTGCCACCAATCCGCGCAACAGCCATGTCGATGGCGCCCTTGCCATGGCACGCTCCATGGACCCCGATTCCGCGGGTTCGCAGTTCTACTTCTGCCTGGGTGCCCAGCATAACCTCGATTCCGGTTACACCGTCTTTGGTACCACGGTCGAGGGTCTCGATGTGATTTCGCAGCTGCGTGCCGGCGACGAGATCGTCCATGTCGAGATCGTTCACGAGTAAAGGGGACTTCCTTGAATAGCCAGCTGATCCAACAGGGCCGCGCCGCTTACCGCGCGGGTGATTTTTCCGCTGCAGCCCAGATGCTTGGGGCGGCAAAGACTCCCGATGAGATTATGGGCGAGGCCGATCACCTTCGTGGCAACGCCTTGATGCACCTGGGCATGTATGCCGAGGCCGCCGAGGCCTATGCCGCCGCCCTCAACGACGGCACCTACGGCAAGCGCGGCGCGCTGCTCACCAACCGCGGCAAGGCGCTTGCCGCCGTGGGCGACTACACGACGGCCGCTCAGGCGTTCTCTGCTGCTACGCAGGATGCTTCCTATGCCACGCCGTTCAAGGCCTATCTGGGCCTGGGCAATGCGCTGTTCCAGTCGGGCGACTATGCCAACGCGGGAACCGCCTTCCGTCAGGCTGCCATCGATGGCGCCAATCCGGCTCCTGCCGCCGCACTCGGCGAGCTCGGTCGTTGCTTCATTAAGCTCGGCCGTCCGGCGGATGCCGTGGAGACTTACCGCACGGCTATCGACTTTGCCGGCCCCCGCGACGACACGCGTGCGCTCAACGCCGGCATGGGTCAGGCGCTTTCTGCCGCCGGCCGCCCCTCCGACGCACTCGATGCCTTTAACGCCGCTACTGCCGATGGCATCTACCAGCTCACCTCCGAGCAGGCCGATGAGCTTGCCCGCGTGCACGATTCGCTTGCCGCGCTGTCTGCCCAGACGGCTATGGCCACGGCTCCGGCGCCCGCGATGGACGCTCCTGCCGTCGATCCTCTCGATCCTACGGGCGCGACCGGTCAGTTTATGCCCGATCCCTCGGACACCGGCTTCTTTACGCTGTCCGAGTCCGAGATGGTCCAGCAGGACCGTCAGGATCGTAAGCAGGCCAAGGTCCGTCGTCGCCATCGCCATACGGGTCTTAAAGTCTTCATCGTTCTGCTTCTGCTTATTTTGATCGCCGCGGGCGGTCTGGGCTTTGCCTACACGCGCGGCTTTGGCTTCCCGTCTCAGGAGTCTGTCGTTACCGATCTGTTCCAGGCTGCCGGCGACGGTGACGCCGCAAAGGCCGAGTCTTGCCTGGCCTCGAGCCTGTCCGAGGACGCTAAGTCGATGATCATCTCCTCGATTCCGCAGGGTGCCACCGTGTCCGTCGAGGGCATGGATCAGTCCATGACCGAGACGACCGCCAAGGTGAAGGCATCGCTGTCCAAGGGCGGCGAGCAGGAGTACACCGTCAAATTCGTGCGCTCCGACAACCATATCGGCTGGGCCGTTTCTTCGCTTGATATGGATTTCTCGGCTGCTGACAACCAGTAGTGACCTTATGGGATTTAGCTTTGCCCGGCGCTTCACCGCAAGTGAGGCGCCGGGCTTGCGCTAGTATGATGAGCTAGTAGTTTTCCAGCAATCATCCAACACATCAGGAGTTGCGTTGTTTTCTTTGATGGATATGTTCTTCGGTAGCTATGCGGGCGATCTTGCCATCGACCTCGGCACCGCCAATACGCTTGTCTCCGTGCGCGGCAAGGGCATCGTCATTCGCGAGCCCTCTGTTGTCGCCATCGACAAGAACGACGAGCGCATCTTGGCGGTCGGTATCGAGGCAAAGCGCATGCTCGGCCGTACGCCCGGCAACATCGTGGCCGTTCGTCCCCTGAAGGACGGCGTCATCGCCGACTTCGATGTTACCGAGGCCATGCTTCGCTACTTTATCGACAAGGCGTCCGAGAAGCGCTATCCGTGGACTCCGCGTCCGCGTGTTGTCGTCTGCGTTCCCTCCGGTGTCACGTCGGTCGAGAAGCGCGCTGTCTTTGAGGCCACGATCCAGGCCGGTGCCCGCCAGGCCTATCTGATCGAAGAGCCCATGGCGGCTGCCATCGGCGCCGACCTGCCCGTCGAGGAACCCACCGGCTCCATGGTCATCGACATCGGTGGCGGTACCACCGAGGTTGCCGTTATCGCTATGGGCGGCATCGTCGTCTCGCAGTCCATCCGTATTGCCGGCGACGAGTTCGATCAGGCCATCCTCACGCACGTTCGTGATGCCTACAACCTGGCCATCGGCGAGCGTACGGCAGAGGACATCAAGATCAAGGTCGGCTCCGCCGTGCCGCTCAAGGATGAGCTCGACGTCGAGGTCAACGGCCGCGACGTGATCACCGGTCTGCCCAAGACCGTGCGCATCGAGAGCGAGGAGATTCGTCGCGCGCTCAACAAGCCGCTCGACGAGATGGCCAAGGCCGTCAAGGACGCACTCGACGCTACGCCTCCCGATCTTGCCTCGGACCTTATGTACTACGGCATTTTGCTGACCGGTGGCGGCGCGCTGCTGCGCGGTCTCGACGTGCGCCTGCGCGATGAGACCGGCGTTTCGGTCAACGTCAGCCCCACGGCGCTCGATAACGTCGTTAACGGCTGTGCCCGCGTGCTCGAGGCCAATGCGTTTGATGGCGGCTTCGTCCAGACCAATGCTTAATTTCCAAAAGGTGGATTCCATTTGGCACGATCTTCGGGTTTCTCCACAAATCTGAATACCAAGCGACAATCAACGGGTATGCGCCCGTTGATTGTTTTCAGCCTGATTTCGGTGTTGCTGCTCACGTTTTACATCCGCGAGGGCGAGGCAGGACCGATTCATGCCGTGCGTTCGGGCGTAACGACGATTACCTCGCCGGTGCGCTTTGTGGGTTCGGCTGTGGCGGCTCCCTTCAATGCGATCGGCAACGTGTTCTCTAACCTTACGGCGTCGCAGGACACGCTTGACGAGCTTAAGAAGCAAAACGAGGAACTGACCTCTAAGGTTGCCGAGCTCTCCGAGGCTCAAAAGACCGCCGAGCGTCTGGAGGGGCTGGTCGGCCTGCAGTCGACCTATAACCTCAAATCGACCGCAGCTCGTATCGTCGGCGCATCGGGCGATGCCTGGACCTCGACCGTTACCATCGACAAGGGCTCTGCCGACGGGCTTACCATCAACATGCCCGTGACGAGTTCTGCCGGTGTTATCGGCCAGATTATCGAGGTATCGGCCAAGACCTCTACCGTGCGCCTGATTGGCGACGAGAACTCCGGCGTATCCGCCATGGTGCAGGACACGCGCGCCCAGGGTATGCTGCAGGGTCAGGCTGACGGCACGCTGCGTCTTGAGTACGTGAGCGTCGACTCCGATGTTAAGGTTGGCGACATCATCGTGACCTCGGGCATTGGCGGTGTGTTCCCCAAGGGTCTACCGCTCGGCACCGTCTCGTCTGTTGAGAAATCGGCTAACGACGTGTACTACACCATTGTGGTGCGCGCCCAGACGACGGCCGAGAACAACGAGGAAGTGCTGGTCATTACCTCGCTGACCGACGAACAGTCGGCCTCGGATGAGGACGTGAACACGGCCAACAGCACGCCGCAGGGAACGTCGCGCGATGCTGTGACCAAGACGAAGGACGAGAGCCCGGATGACAGTTCCGACACGTCCGAGACGACCGATTCCGGCTCGAGCGAATAGGGGGCATGTCCATGGATCTACACGAGCAGGGGATGAGCTCCCGCACGTTTGTAATCGCCGCCATTGTGTGCGTGCTGCTGCAGGCAGGCCTGGCACCGCAGATCTCCATTGCGGGCGGTCGCGTCAACTTTATGATTATCCTGGTGTGCATAAGCGTGTTCTCGGGCGACCCGACCCGTGCCGTCGTGTGCGGTTTTTGCAGCGGCTTGTTCTATGACCTTTCCGCTGCCGTGCCGGTGGGCGTTATGTCGCTCCTGCTGACCGTGGGTTCTTTTGCCCTGGTGCATAGCGCTGCCGGTCAGACGGGCGGTGCCCCGAGTGCGCGCGGCATCACGGTGGGCGCCTTCGCGTTCGTCATTAATGTGATCTACAGCATCATCTTGCTGTTTATGGGTTTGGAGACGAGCTTTGTCGTGGCGATCTTCGGCCATGCGCTGCCGTCTTCGATCCTGACGGGTCTGGTTGCCATTCCGTTTTTGATGTCCGGCGTCGTGCCGCAGTCCGGTTATGGATTCTCCGCACGTGGCGGACGCCAGACGGGCATGCGCTTTAAGCCCAAGACCCGTAAGCTCAAATAGGGGAGGCTCGTAGATGTCTTCCCAGATGACGGTTATTATCGCCGGTATCGTGCTGGTTGTGGCCATCGTGGTCGCACTGGTCATTATGCGTCGCGGCGATTCTCGTTTTACCTACGATACGCAGCATGGGACGGCCCCGCGCGCCACCGAGGGCGAGGGCAATACCGCGGCGACCGCCTTTAAGGGCCGCTTCTCCATCCTCACCACGGGTGTGGGCGCGATGTTCGCGGCGCTTGCCGTCAAGCTGTGGGGCATGCAGATGGTCTCGTCGGACTATTACGAAAAGCAGGCTAATAGCAATCAGACGCGCACCGTTACCACACCCGCTGTGCGCGGCCGCATCCTCGACCGCAATGGCGTGGCGCTTGTCCAGAACCGTCCCTCACTTGCTGTCGTGGCCTACCGCGACCTTGCCGAGGATGAGGTTCTGGTTCGCCATCTTGCCAACGTGCTCGGTATGCCCTACGTGGCGGTGCTGCGCAATATTCAGGACAATTCCGAGGGCGCTCAGAGCCTGCATACCATCGCGACGGACGTCCGTCGCTCCACGGTTGCCTATATTCAGGAGCACGCCGGCGAGTTCCCGGGCGTCAAGATTGCCGAGCGCACCGAGCGCCAGTATCCATATGGCGAGACGGCATGCCATATCTTGGGCTATACCGGCACCATTACCTCCGAGCAGCTTGAGGCCCAGAATAAGAAAACCTCTGGCGACGATGATGCTTCTGCTGGCCGGATTACGTACCAGTCGGGCGATATCGTGGGCCAGGCGGGTGTTGAGAGCTACTACGAAAACCTGCTGCAGGGTATTCGTGGCGAGCAGACCGTCAAGGTCGATGCCTCGGGCAATGTGACCGGTCAGGCCGGCGCCGTGCCCGCCAAGGCCGGCTCCGACATTAAGCTCACGCTCGACCTTAAGATCCAACAGGCCTGTGAGACGGCGCTGGCGAGCGCCATCGAGCTTGCCAAGACCACTGGCTACAGCAATGCCGGCAACGGCGCTGTGGTGTGTCTCGATCCTAACAATGGCGAGATCCTGGGCATGGCGAGCGAGCCCAAGTTCGATCCGTCCGTCTTTATCGGCGGCGTCTCAAATGACGTGTGGACCGAGCTCAATGATGACAAGGGTTCGCACCCGCTGCTCAACCGCGCCATTAGCGGACAGTACATGTCGGCCTCGACCATCAAGCCGCTTTCGGCACTGGCCGGTCTTGAGTTTGGAACCTACACTTCAACACAGACAACCAACTGCACGGGCTATTGGACGGGCTTGGGCAAGGCTTGGGGCAAGCGCTGCTGGTTGACGTCTGGCCACGGCACCATGACGCTGCAGTCGGGTATCGCCAACTCGTGCGACCCCGTCTTCTACGACATGGGCAAGGCGTTCTTTTATGACGAGCAACATTCCGAGGGCCTGCAGGAGGTCTTTCGTCGCTGGGGCCTAGGCAAGACCTGCGGTATCGATCTGCCGAGTGAGGGCGCGGGCCGTATTCCCGATGCCGAGTGGAAAGAGTCGTACTTTACCGACGCCTCTGCCGAGGACCGCAAGTGGAATGCCGGCGATATGACCAACATTGCCATCGGCCAAGGCGACATCCTGGTGACGCCCCTGCAGATGGCGTGCGCCTATATGGGTCTTGCCAACGGCGGCAAACAGTACGTGCCTCACGTGTTTTTGTCTGCCGTGTCGCGCGATGGCGACGGCGATGCCTATAAGTACAACGGCAAGGGCAAGAAGAAGCGCCTGGAGGCCAAGATCAACAGCGATTCGGATTTGACTCTTGTTCGCAACGGCATGCACGACGTGATTTACACGGCATCGACGTCCCTGGCGGCTCACTTTGGCACCCTGACGCCGCAGGTGTACGGCAAGTCGGGCACGGGCGAGAAAAGCGGCGAGGACGAATACGCGTGGTTCTGCGCCTATGCACCGGCCGATGATCCCAAGTATGTCATCGCTACTGTCCTGGAGCAGGGCGGCGGTGGTTCGGATACCGCGATGCATGTCGTGCGCGACGTGCTCGGCGTGATTTATGACGAGCCCGATACCTCTTCGGCCTCGGGCGATTCTTCGGTTCGATAGGAGGTTGCGATGGATTTTTCTCCGGCGGATCTGTTCCGTTCAACCAAGACCGGCTCTCGCAGCAGCCTGGACCGTGTCAACAAGCAACTTTCGGCCTCGCGCGGTACGTTTCGCCAAAAGGTGCATATCGGTGTGCTGCTGGCTACCGTCGCGCTCGTTGCCTATGGCGCCATCATTATTTGGTCGGCGTCACAGTTTAAGGCCGACGCCTCATTCTCGCGCCACCTGCTGGGCATTGGCATTGGCGCGGTGCTTGCGGTGCTCGTCTGGCGTACCGATCTGCGCGGTATTTCCAATTTTTCGACGGCGTTGCTCGTCATCGACCTGATCGTGATCTTCTCGCCCAAGATTCCGGGTCTGTCCTATACGGGCGGTCTGGGCATGACAGGCTGGATCAAGATTCCCGGTATCGGCTTGACATTCCAGCCGGTCGAGCTTGCCAAGCTCATCACCATCTTCTTTATCGCCACGCTTGGCTCGCAGTATAACGGCCGCATCGATACCGTTCGCGACTACGTCAAGCTCTGCGGCATGCTGTCCATCCCGTTTTTGGCCGTCGTTGCCATGGGCGACCTGGGCTCGGGCCTGGTCGTGCTGGTCTCGGGCGCCATCGTCATCTGCATGAGCGGTGCGCGCCGCGAATGGGTGCTGTCGACCCTGGCCCTGCTTGTGGGCCTGGTGGCCCTCGTCCTGGCGCTCGATTCGGTCTTTGATTCGTTGCTCGGCCACGATGTGCTCATCAAGCAGTATCAGATGAACCGCCTGACGGTCTTTATCGACCCCGATAATGCCGATTCGGACGATGCCTACAACCTGCAGCAGTCGCTTATCGCCGTTGGCTCGGGCGGCTTCTTTGGTAAGGGTTTGGGCCATGCGACGCAGTCGGCCGGCGGCTTTCTTCCTGAGTTCCACACCGACTTTGTCTTCGCCTTCCTATCCGAGACCTTTGGCTTTTGCGGTTCCTTTTTGCTCCTGTGCCTCTACGTGCTGCTGATCTTTTCGACGATTCGCGTCGCCTTTAAGTGTGAGTCGCTGTTCTTGCGCCTATCGTGTGTGGGCATCGTTGGCATGTGGGCGTTCCAGACCTTCGAAAACATCGGCATGTGCATTGGCATGATGCCGATTACCGGTATTCCGCTACCGTTTATTAGCTTCGGTTCGTCTTCGATGATGATTCAGCTGCTGACGGTGGGTATCGTACAATCCATATGGCGGCATCGTTCGGGCGCCGCGTAACCGCTGGAGGGGTTTGCTATGAAAATTCCCGTAGATAAGCTGACCCGCGCTTTTAAGATGGGCGCGTCCGTTAAGAAGGATTCCGATACGCCGGTGCGCGTCTCGGTCTATTTGGATTCGTCCGCCTCGCGCTTTCTGGCCGAGACGGTGCGTGACGCCTTTGTGCCGCAGACGACCTCGGGCATTGTGCGCGTCGAGCGTCTGGGGGAGGAGCGAATTGCTCCAAAGACCGATACCGATGTGGTGCTGGTGCTCTCGTGCGGCTCCGACCGCTTGGAGAGTGCCGTGCAGGAGCTCGTGATCGCCGGCGCCCCCGTGTGCGTGCTTGCCGAGTCTGCTGTGGAGGTGCCGTTTATCGAGGAATCCACGCCCATGCTCGGCGTGGTGGCGGCAACCGATAAGACGTATCTGCTCGAGACGCTTGCCCGCTGGATTCTCGATCGCACCGACAAGGAAACGGCTTTTGCGGCGAATTTTGCCTTTATGCGCATCGCGGCAGCTAATCGTATCATCACCTCGTGCGCGCTCACCAATATGGCGACCGGTGCGCTGGTGTTTTTGCCGGGCGCCGATTATCCCGTTATGGCGCTGGCGCAGGTGGGCATGCTCTTTGAGCTCGCTGCCGTCTTTGGACGCGGCATTAAGCCTGAGCGCGGCTACGAGGTCGCGGGCGTGCTTGCCGGCGGTCTTGTGATCCGCGCGGTCACCCGCGCGCTCGTCAAGCAGACGCCGCATATTGGGTTTGCCGTCAAGGCGCTCACTGCTGCCGCGGGCACCTATGGCATGGGCCGTGCGCTCGTTTCGCTCTACGAACGCGATGTCGACTACAGCCGTGCCAACGAGGTGGTTACTGCCACGTTCTCCCGCGTTCGCGATCTGGTGACCACGGTCGCGGGCACTACCCGTCCTATGGCGTCCTATCAGGACGCATCAGATCTCGCTGCTTAGGGGTTTTCCGTTGCGCGTTCCGTACCAAGATTGTTTTCATTTAATTGAGCCGTTGCTCGCCAAGGTCGAAAAGCCGAGTCGCTATATCGATCACGAGTGGGGCACGCTTTCCAAGGCCGATGCCGACTACCGTTGCTGCCTGATCTACCCGGATGTGTACGAGGTTGGTCTGCCCAACCAGGGTATCGCCATCCTCTACAACATCCTTAACCAGGCCGAGGGCATCTCCTGCGAGCGTGGCTATGTGCCGTGGCCCGATATGGGTGACGCTATGCGCGAGGCAGGCATTCCGCTGCTCTCGCTCGAGGGTGCAGCGCCGGTCGCTTCGTTTGATATCGTCGGCCTGCATGTGCCGCACGAGATGGCGGTGACGAACTTCCTTGAGGCACTCGACCTCGCTGGCATTCCGCTGTTAGCGGCCGACCGAGGTGAAGACGACCCCATCATCATCGCCGGCGGCCCCTCGGTGTACAACCCCGAGCCGTACGCGGCCTTCTTCGATGCCATCCTCATCGGCGAGGGCGAGGAATCGCTGCTCGAGACCTGCCAGCTGCATCGCCGCCTGCGCGACGAAGGAGTCCCGCGCGCGCAGATTGTTGAGCAGCTTGCATCCATTGCCGGCAACTACGTGCCGTCGCTCTATGAGGTTCGTCACGATGAGCCCTGCTCGCCGCATGGCTACACCGTGCCGCGTGAGGGCAAGGATGCTCCGGTTGTGGTCTACAAGCGCGTCGTCGAGGATTTCGGCGCCACGAATCCGCTGTCGCAGTCGTGTGTACCCTATGCGCAGCTGGTCCACGACCGCCTGTCTATCGAGATCCTGCGTGGCTGCGCTCGCGGCTGTCGTTTTTGCCAGGCCGGCATGACGTATCGCCCGGTGCGCGAGCGCTCGGCCGACCAGATCGTCTCGTCGGTGATTCAGGGTCTGGAAAAGACCGGCTATGACGAGGTGTCGCTGACCTCGCTCTCCACGACCGACCACTCCTGCATTCGCGACGTGCTCGGCAGGCTCAACCGTCGCCTGGAAGATACGGGTATTCGCGTGTCTATTCCGTCGCAGCGCCTGGATTCGTTTGGCGTGGATATGGCCGAGTCGGTCGCCGGCGAAAAGAAGGGCGGCCTGACGTTCGCACCCGAGGCCGGCAGCCAGCGCATGCGCGACATCATTAACAAGAACGTGACCGAGGAGGACCTGGACCGTGCGGCCAAGGCGGCCTTCGAGGCCGGCTGGAACCGCATGAAGCTCTACTTTATGATGGGCCTTCCCGGCGAGCGCGACGAGGACATCGTGGCCATCGCCAATCTGGCCGATCACGTGCTGGAGCTCGGTCGTTCTGTGGTGCCCAAGGCTCGTCGCGGCTCGATCTCGGTGTCCATCTCGGTTTCGGTGTTTATCCCCAAGGCTGCCACGCCGTTCCAGTGGTGCCCGCAGCTCGACTACGACGACGTCAAGCGTCGCCAGAAGCTGCTTATCACGAGCGTTCGCAACCGTGCCGTCCGCGTGCATTACCACGATGCCGAGACCTCGCTCATCGAGGCCGCGCTCTCCCGCGCCGGTCGTGACATGACGCCCGTCATCATCGATGCTTGGCGCTCGGGGTCTCGCTTTGACGCCTGGGTAGAGCATTTCTCGCTCGATAACTGGAAGGAGGCTGCTGCCAAAAACGGCATCGACCTCAATGAGCTTGTGCACCTGCCCTACGAGTTGGACTGGCGTCTGCCGTGGGAGCATGTGAGCCCCGGCTGCACGCGCGGCTTCCTCGAGCGCGAGTACCGTCGCTCGCTCGAGGGTGTCACGACTCCCGACTGCACTCGCACGTCGTGCACCGGCTGCGGAATCTGCCCCACGCTCCACGCCAAGAATGTATTGATGGGTGATCGCGCATGAGTGAGCGCCTGACCGACAACCCCACGCTCTTTAGACTTCGTGTTCGCTATGGCAAGCGCGATCGCCTTAAGTACCTGGGCCATCTCGAAGTAATCCATACCATTGAGCGCATCGTGCGCCGTGCGGGACTTCCCTATGCCGTCACGCAGGGCTTCTCTCCGCACATGCGAGTGGGCTTCTCTTCGGCGCTACCGGTGGGTACGTCGTCGATCTGCGAGTGGTATGACCTGTTTATGACCGAGTTCGTGGCGCTCGACGAGGCGTTTGGGCGCCTGGCTGCGGCGTCTCCGGCCGATCTGGCGCCCATCGAGGCGGCGTATATCGACGTGCGCACGCCGGCGTTGACGGCGCAACTCACGCGTCTGTCGTATCGCATCGACCTGCACTTGGATCCCGAGGCGCCCGTAAGCGCCGACGAGGTGCGTCGTGCGATCGACACGCTGCGCGCGGACCATGGCATCGACTACGCGCGCGGCAAAAAGAGCAAGCGCTTGGATTTGGATCACACGCTCGTGGGCTATGAGCTCACGGCGGGGGAGCGCCCGGACCATTTGGTGCTCATGCTCGACACCCATGCCGACAACGAGGGCTCCATGCGTCCGGAAATTTTGCTTTCTGCTGCTGATGTTTTGTTGCAGGGCTTGACCCCGGGCGTGGATGCACCTATTGTTTCCACCGGTATGCAAGACCTCGTGACCATCTGCTCCTACGATGTCGAGCGTCAGAATCAAGCATGCGAGGACGACGAGGGCCGACTCGTCAGCCCCATACCTGTGCGAACTTGTGGATTTGCTCCACATACTCGTTGACGGGGGTATTTTCGCCTGCTACTATATTCGGCTGTTGCACTAACTGATGCATGAAGGGCAAGTAAACATGTACGCAATCGTTAACACGGGCGGCAAGCAGTACAAGGTCGCCACCGACGATGTCATCACCGTCGAGAAGATCGAGGGCAATGAGGGCGACAAGGTCACCCTGCCGGTCATCTTCCTCAACGATGGTAAGAAGATCGTCACCGATCCCGACAAGCTGGCCAAGGCCAAGGTTACCGCTCAGATCGTTGAGCAGTTCAAGGGCGAGAAGCAGCTGGTCTTCAAGTTCCACAAGCGTAAGCGCTATCGTCGTCTGAAGGGTCACCGTCAGCAGCTCACCAAGCTGAAGATCGTGAAGGTCCAGGCTACGTCCCGCGCCAAGAAGGCTGTCAAGGCAGAGGCCGAGGCTGTTGCCGAGGCTCCCGTCGCCGAGTAGATTACACTCGTAACGAAAGAGTAGGTATACACAATGGCACACAAAAAAGGACTCGGTTCCTCCCGTAATGGCCGTGACTCCCGCGGTCAGCGCCTTGGCACGAAGCGCTATGCCGGCCAGACGGTAACCACGGGCACGATTCTCGTCCGTCAGCACGGCACGCACATCCACCCGGGTGAGAACGTTGGCCGTGGCAAGGACGACACGCTGTTCGCGCTGGTCGACGGTACCGTTGAGTTCCACAAGGGTATCAAGCACAGGGTCAGCGTACGCCCGCTCGCGAACGCGTAATTCACCCTTCATAGAGCACATATGTGGGAGGCACTTGAGTTTTAGGATTCAAGGGTCTCCCTCTTTTTTGTAGGAGGCGATTCTGTTGTCACAGTTCACCGATATCAGCCGCATTAACGTGTGCGGCGGCGACGGCGGAGCCGGGTGCATGTCGTTTAGGCGCGAGGCATTTGTTCCCAAGGGCGGCCCCGATGGCGGCGACGGCGGTCGTGGCGGCAATGTCGTCATCCAGGCCGATGCTCAGCTGTCTTCGTTGATCGATTACCGCTTTAAGCATCACTTCCGCGCCGAACGCGGCACGCACGGGCAGGGTGCCCGTCGTAACGGCAAGAGCGGCGAGGACCTGATCCTGAAGGTTCCCATGGGCACCGTGGTGCGCGAGCTCGACCCCGAGACGCAGACCCCGATGTTCGAGATTGCTGACCTGGTGCACGATGGCGAGCGCGTTGTCGTGGCGCCCGGCGGTGCCGGTGGCCTGGGCAACACGCACTTTGTGACGTCGGTGCGCCGCGCGCCCGCGTTCGCTCAGCTGGGCGAACCGGCCGAGGAGCACTGGATTGAGCTTGAGATGAAGCTTATGGCCGATGCCGCACTCGTGGGCTTCCCCTCGGTGGGCAAGTCCTCGCTTATCGCGCGCATGAGTGCCGCCCGTCCCAAGATCGCCGACTATCCGTTTACAACGCTCGTGCCGAACCTCGGCATGGTGCGTGCCGGTGAGTATTCTTACGTCGTTGCCGACGTTCCTGGTTTGATCGAGGGCGCAAGCGAGGGCAAGGGCCTGGGCCATCAGTTCCTGCGCCACATTGAGCGCACGGCGCTCATCATGCATGTCGTTGACATGACGGGCGGGTTTGAGGATCGCGACCCGGTTGAGGATTACCGTATCATCAACCGTGAGCTCGAGCAGTATGGCGCCGAGCTTTCGGAGCGTCCGCAGATCGTCGTCGCCAACAAGTGCGATGCGCCGGGCACGGCCGACAAGATTGCCGACCTCAAGCGTGCGGCACTCGACGACGGCCATATGTTCTTTGCCGTGTCCGCCGTGACGGGTGCCGGTCTCAATACGCTGATGCTTGCCGTAGGCGAGCAGGTGGCTAAGCTTCGCGCCGAGCTGGCGGTCTCTGATGAGCCGGTCGATCTGCGCGACGAGGAGTGGGAGCGCCGCCGTCTGCAGCGCGAGAAGCGGTTCCGCATTGTCCAGGAAGAGCCCGGTGCCTTCCGCGTGGTCGGTCGTGCCATCGAGCGCATGGTCATCCAGACCGATTGGGAAAACGAGGAAGCTGTCATTTATCTACAGCACAAGTTTGCGCGTATGGGTGTTGACGACGCGCTCGAGAAGGCCGGTTGCCGTGCGGGCGACGAGGTCCGCATTTGCCAGCGCGCCTTTGACTTTGAGGGCGCTGAGGACTTCTCGGAGTACGAGGAGCTCGAGGACGCTGGCGAGGACGTTGCCGTTGAGGCCATTGACGTGGCCGACGTTGCGGATGAGGGCGTCGAGGTTGTCGATGCGGCGGATGTCGCGGACGATGCCGAGACCTCGGAGGGCGAGTAAGCCATGTCGCTGCGCGGTGGAATCGGTTTGCCCGAGCTGCCCATAAAAGAGGGCAAAGAATTTCGGCTTGGCATTATGGGCGGCACATTCGACCCGATTCATTACGGGCACCTGGTGACTGCCGAGCAGGCGCGCGAGTCGCTCGACTTGGACGCTGTGCTCTTTATGCCGGCGGGCTCTCCCGCCTTTAAGCTTGACAAGCCGGTGACGCCTGCCGAGGACCGTTATGCCATGACGGTCCTCGCCACCGCCGCGAACCCGGCCTTTTTGGCGAGCCGGTTCGAGATTGACCGTCCGGGCGTAACCTATACGGCCGATACGCTTCATGCCCTTCGCGACTTTTACCCGCCGCAGGTAAAGCTCTACTTTATTACGGGCGCCGATGCGATTATCGATATTGTGACCTGGCATGATGCCGAACGAATTGCTGAGCTTGCTACCTTTATTGCGGCGACGCGACCGGGCTTTGATATCGATACGGCGCGTGCCCGAATCAAAGAGTCGGGGCTGCCGTTCGACGTGCGCTATATTCAGATTCCGGCGCTGGCGATCAGCTCGACGAACATTCGTAAGCGAGTTGCCCGCGGCATGAGCGTGCGCTATCTTACGAGCGAGTCTGTGCTCGGCTACATTCGCAAGCGCAGTTTGTATGTCGATCTGGGTCAAGAAGATTTTGAGTGATGGGGGCTACGTTGTCGGTAGAGGATCAGTTTGAGGGCGATGAGCGCGCGCTGCTCAAGCGCATTCAAGAGCTGCTCGATGTTCGCATGAAAGATAAGCGCAAGCGCTATGTGCATTCGCTGGGTGTTGCCGAGACCGCACTTCATCTGGCCGAGGTCTACGGCGTTGACCGCTTTGATGCCGCTGCCGCCGGCTTAATTCACGACTGGGACAAGGTGCTTTCCGATGACGAGCTCGTGGCCCGCGCGCTTCACTATGGCATCAAGGTTGCCGGCTCTCCTTCCGCCGCGACGCCGCTTTTGCATGGCCCTGTTGCCGCCTATGAGCTTCCGCAGCTTTTTCCCGAGCTGTCACCGGCCGTTTTCCAGGCTGTCGACCGTCACACCGTGGGTGCCTGCGACATGACGCCGCTCGATATGGTGGTCTTTGTGGCAGATGCCATCGAGCCCAACCGCCACGGCGACTATGCCCATGCGCTGCGCAAGATGGTGGGGAAGTCCTCGCTCGACGAGTTGTTCTTCTCCTGTTTTGCGCAGGGTCTGGTCTATGTGATCCAGTCCGGGCGCTATCTTTATCCCACGGCTATTACGATTTACAACCATTACGCCCAGCTGCGCTAGCTCGGGTGTGTCTAGAAAGAGGTATTCCATGGCCGACGAGACCATGACTGACGAGCAGATTCTTGAAGGTGTGGAGCACAAGAGTTTCGTTGCCACGTCCGACCGCACCGCCGCCTCGCTGTCCGCGAGCGGTGTCGCCGCCGAGGATGTCGCCCGCGCCGCCGCGCAGGCCGCCTACGACAAGAAGGGCGAGGACGTGCAGGTGCTCGACCTGACCGAGCTTTCCGACGTGTGCGACTACTTTGTGCTTGCCACCGGTACCAACAACCGCCAGGTCGATTCGATCGTCGACGAGATCGAGGAGAAGGTCGCCGAGGCTTGCGGTGAGCATCCGTTCTCCATCGAGGGCCGCGAGCAGAAGACCTGGATGCTCATGGACTACGGCTCGGTTGTCGTCCACGTCTTCACTCCCGAAGCCCGCGACTTCTACCGCCTAGAAAAGCTCTGGGGTGACGCCCCCCAGCTCCCCCTCAATCTCCTCTAGTAGCTCATTTGATACGGGGCTTTTTAGCTAGCTTCGCGCATTTCGCCGGGCAGTTGCGGTTTTCCGCACCTGCCCGGCTTTCTTTTTGCCTAAAGGCGGTTAATCGTTGAAGCGGGATTGGCGGCCGAAAGATAGGGCGGTGTCGCCGAACTTGTCTCGGACGGCGTCGATAGCGACCGAGAGGTCGCGACGGTCGCTTGATTGGGCTCCGCGGTCATCGACTTCGCAGAACAGGTCGGTCTGGATGCCGCCTTGGTGGTCGAAGTCGCTCATGCCGATGCCCGCTAAGCGAACATGCATGCCTTCCTGCCAGATGTTGTCGAGCAGTTCGAGTGCAACCGCCACGAAGATGTTCTCATCGTCGGTCGGATGAGGCAGCCGGCGCTGTGCCGTACGCCCGCTGCCATACGAATACTTAAGCTTGAGCGTTACCGTGCCGCCCGTCAGTCCCTGACGGCGCAGGCGGCGTCCAACCGACTCACCCAGCAGCGCAATCGCCGCTTCGATGTCCCCGCGCTCAGTCAAATCTTTCGCAAAGGTGCGTTCATTGCTGACCGACTTGACCTCGCGCTCTTCATCGAGACTCGTGACTTCGGAGATTTCAAGTCCCAGCGCACGCTGACGCATACGTTCGCCGTTGACGCCAAAAATAGAGGCCAAGGTGGATTCCGGCGCGCGTGACAGCTCGCCGAGCGTGTAGATGCGCATACGGCGCAGTCGCTCCTCGGCCGAGCGCCCGATGCCGCTCATGGCAGATACCGGCAGCGCGGCCAAAAAGCGCTGCTCGGTTCCGGGGCGCACGATGGTCAGCCCAAACGGCTTATCCCGCTCGCTTGCGATCTTTGCGACCGTCTTGTTGCAGCCCACGCCAATGGAGCACGTCACTCCCAGCGCTGCCACACGGTCGCTTATACGCCGTGCAACCAGCAGTGGGTCCTCGGGCGCAAAGCGACCCGGTGTGATATCGATAAAGGCTTCGTCGATGGATACGCGCTCAACGCGCGGCGTCTCCTCGGCAAGAATCGCCATGACCTGCGCGCTCACCTCGCGGTAGCGATCAAAGTGCCCGTGCGTCCAAATGGCTTGCGGGCACAAGCGCCGCGCCTCGGCCGAGGCCATGGCAGAGCGCACGCCAAAGCGACGTGCCTCATACGAACACGTGGACACGACGCCACGCGAATCGGCGTCTCCGCCCACGATGAGTGGCTTTCCGCGCCATTCGGGATGATCGAGCATCTCCACGCTCGCAAAAAATGCATCGAGGTCCATGAGGCCCACCGCCGAACCCGTCCAGGGAGGTGGCGTGACGCTCATGGCATCCTCATAACCGTATGTATGTTCGCGTCTTTCCATGTCATGAGTATACCGCGCAGCTCATGTGGGGTGCGTGTATGTGCTTGCAAATCCCGAATTCTTGTCTAAGATATGGATTTGCCCTCGACTACACCGAAGAAGTTGGTCTCACGGACTTCACCTGCCCGCGTCGATGGCGTATTATGTTCAACTGTTTGTTTGTAGTTGCAGCCTAAAGCTGCTTGGTTGGAGGAGTTTCCTTTGGCAGTCAAGATTCGCCTTGCTCGTCACGGCGCTAAGAAGCGTCCGTACTACCGTGTCGTCGTCGCCGATTCCCGCGCCCCGCGTGACGGTCGTATCATCGAGGAGGTTGGCCGCTACAACCCGATGACCGCCCCCAAGACCATCAACCTCGACCTCGAGAAGATCGCCGACTGGCAGTCCAAGGGCGCTCAGCTCACCGACGCCGTCGCCGCTCTGGTCAAGGCCGCCAACGAGGGCGAGAAGACCGAGACCGTCGTCAAGAAGTCCAAGAAGCAGCTCGCCAAAGAGGCCGAGGCAGCTAAGGCTGCCGCTGAGGCCGCTGAGGGTGCCGAGGAGTAAATCGTGCCTGAGGTTGACGCTGCACAGCTCGAGGGTGAGGCAATGCTCTCAGATCGCATCGCCGATCTCGTCGAATATCTCGTTGTTCAGATCGTCGACGACCCGGATTCCGTGAGCCTTGAGGTCATCGATGGTGACGACGCCTCTACGATCGAGGTTTCGGTCGCCGAGGATGACGTCGCTAAGGTCATCGGCCGTCGTGGCCGTACCATCAAGGCCATTCGCACGCTCGCCCGTGCACTGGCCGCTCGCCTCGACACTGCTGTCGAGGTAGAGGTTCTGGGCTAGGGCCTTGAGGTCCCAGTACAAAAACATCGCCCGTGTGGTCAAGCCACACGGAAGGAAGGGGGAGGTCCTCGCGCAGCCGCTGCGGGGGCTTCCTTCTGTATTAGAGCCGGGTATGCGCGTCGCCCTGACGCCGCCGGCGCTCAAGCGCGACCGCTTTTGCACGGTCGTGTCCGTCACCGATACGGGCGATGGCGATCTGGTCTCGTTTGAGGGTATTGACGACTTGACGGCCGCCGAGGGCATCACGGGATGCTATGTGCTGGCAAATCGTGACGACTTTGAGCTCGATTCGCTCGACGCCGCCTATACCGACCTGATGGGCCGCGAGGTGGTCGACGAGCGCTTCGGTTCGCTCGGCACGATTGTCGAGATCATGTCGACGCCCGCCAACGATGTTTGGGTTGTCGAGGGCGATCGGTACGGCGAGGTACTGATTCCCGTGATCGAGCAGGTTGTGCTCGATCTTCCCGACACAGGAACAATTTCCGTCCACGTTATGGACGGCCTGATCGATATGGACAAGTAGGGAGGACAACATGCTGATTGAGACCCTTTCGGTCTTTCCCGAGATGTTTGAGCCCGTCATGTCCACATCGATTTTGGGCCGCGCCCGCAAGGCCGGCCTTTTTGATTTTAAGGCGTATAACCTGCGCGACTGGACGCACGACCGCCATCGTACCGTCGATGACGAGCCGTACGGCGGCGGGCAGGGCATGCTCATGAAGGTCGAGCCTATTGCCGAGGCCATCGAGGCTATTAGCTCCGAGGGCCCTAAGCCCACCGTGGTGTTTTTTACCCCCTGTGGCGAGCCCTTTACACAGCATGTGGCCGAGCGCCTGCTCAAAAGCGAGCGCTTGCTGTTTGTGTGCAGCCGTTACGAGGGTGTCGACGAGCGTGCCTATGCGTATGCCGACGAGCGCCTGTCGATCGGCGATTACGTGCTCACGGGCGGCGAGCTTCCCGCTATGGTCGTTGCCGATGCCGTCGTACGCCTGATTCCCGGCGCCCTTGGTGACGAGATGAGCAACGTCGACGAGTCGTTCTCGACCGCCGAGGACGGAGGCCTGCTCGAGTATGCGCAGTACACTCGCCCTGCTGAATTCAACGGCGAGGGCGTGCCGCCGGTGCTCGTGAGCGGTGACCATGCCAAGGTTGACGCCTGGCGCCGTAAGAATGCCATCGAGCGCACCTGCCGCTGGCGTCCCGACCTGATCGAGACGGCACGGCTTACGCCCCAGGAGCGCGCATACGCGCAGGAGATTCTGGACGCTTCGTATTCGCAGAGCGAGGAGTGAGAATGGTTCCATCGCAGCATTCCGCGTTGAGGGGCGCTTTTGAGTGGGTCGCGGTCATCGCGATCGCGCTCGTGGCCACCTTCCTGATCCGCACCTTTGTGGTCGAGCCCTTTGTGGTACCCACCGGCTCCATGGAGGACACGATCGAGATTGGCGACCAGATCCTGGCACAAAAGGTGAGCCTCGAGCTCGGTCAGCCCGTCAAACAGGGTGATATCGTGGTGTTCCACAACCCCGATGTCACTTCCGAGCATGATGTTCTTGTCAAGCGTGTTATTGCCACGGCCGGCCAGACGGTCGACCTGCAGGACGGCAAGGTGGTCGTTGACGGCCAAGCGCTCGATGAGGACTATACGACGGGCATGAGCTGGCCGCTTTCGGTCCAAGCGCCTGGCGCCCAGGTGAGTTATCCCTACACCGTTCCCGACGGGTGCGTGTGGGTGATGGGCGACAACCGCGAAAACTCTGCCGACTCGCGCTACTTTGGTCCCGTCGATCGCTCTGATTTGATCGCTGTGGCGCTTGTGCGCTACTGGCCGCTCAACCGCATCGGCGCTATCGACTAAAAACCGCTATAGTACAGTACCTAACCGTGTAATCGTTTCGACGAGGGGATATTAGAGGCATGAACGCTTCATCGCTTTCCTTCCAAGACATCATCCTGCGCCTCCAGCAGTACTGGGGCGAGCAGGGCTGCGTCATTATGCAGCCCTATGACTCCGAGGTCGGTGCCGGTACCTTCCATACCGCGACCACGCTGCGCTCGCTCGGTCCCGCCGAATGGCGCACCTGCTATGCGCAGCCCTGCCGCCGTCCCGCCGACGGCCGCTACGGCGAGAACCCTAACCGCATGCAGCACTACTATCAGTTCCAGGTGCTCATTAAGCCCTCTCCGGTTAATGCTCAGGAGCTTTACCTGGGGTCTCTTGCTGCCATTGGCCTGGACCCCAACGACCATGACGTCCGTTTTGTCGAGGACGACTGGGAGAGCCCGACGCTGGGCGCCTGGGGCCTTGGCTGGGAGGTCTGGCTCAACGGCATGGAGGTCACGCAGTTCACGTACTTCCAGCAGGTGGGCGGTATCGAGGTCGACCCCGTGCCCGTCGAGATCACCTATGGCCTGGAGCGTATCGCCATGTACGCTCAGGGCGTCAACTCGGTCTACGATCTGGTGTGGAGCTATCTGCCCGACGGCACGCCCATGACCTACGGCGACGTGTTCCTCGAGAACGAGCGCGAGTTCAGTGCCTATAACTTTGAGGTCGCCAACGTCGAGATGATGCGTCAGAAGTTTGACGACTACGAGGCCGAGTGCCATTCCTGCCTGGAGCGCAAGCTGCCGTTGCCGGCGTACGACTGTGTCATGAAGTGCAGCCACGCCTTCAACCTGCTCGATGCCCGCGGCGCCCTGTCCGCGGTCGAGCGTGCCAACTACATCCTGCGCGTCCGCGCCGTCGCCAAGGCGTGCTGCGAGGCCTACATGGCCGAGGTCGCCGGAGTCAACGAGAATGCCGACCAGGAAGGCGAGGTGGCGTAAGCCATGGCAGACGCTAAGGATTTCCTGTTTGAGATCGGTACGGAGGAAATGCCCTCTGCACCGCTGAACAATGCCGTCAAGCAGCTTGGTACCATGATCGCCAAGGGTCTCGACGAGGCCGGTCTGGCCCATGGCGAGGTCCGCGTGATCTCGAGCCCGCGTCGCCTGGCTGCGCTCGTTGCCGACGTTGCCACCGCGACCGATGAGGTTCACGAGGTCAAGCGTGGCCCCGCGGCAAACATCGCCTTCGACGCTGACGGTAACGCCACCAAGGCCGCCCAGGGCTTCGCCCGCAAGTGCGGTGTGGCTGCCGAGGACCTGGTCCGTCGTGAGGATACCGACGGTCGCGAGTATGTCTTTGCCGAGAAGAACATTCCCTCCGCACCGGCAACCCCGATCCTGACGGCCCTGTGCGAGAAGACCATTGCCGGCCTGCAGTGGCCCAACTACCGCTCCCAGCGCTGGGGCCACGAGCACGCGACGTTCGTGCGTCCGGTCCGCTGGATTTGCTGCCTTCTGGGCGAGGATGTTGTGCCCGTGTCGTTTGCCGACGTGACGAGCGGCAACACCACGCGCTGCCATCGCGTGCTCGGCCCCGGTGACCACGTTGTCGCCAGCCCCGCCGCCTACGAGCAGGTACTCGAGGACGCCGGCGTGCTTTCTGCCGAGCGCCGTCGCGAGGCCATCCTTGCCGGTATCTCCGAGGTCGAGGCCGCTCGCCCCGGCTGCCATGTCGATACGCCCAAGAAGGTCTTTGAGGAGGTCATTAACCTCTGCGAGTGGCCGACGGTGCTCGTCGGTACTTTCGACGAGGAGTTCCTCAAGGTCCCGCACGAGATTATCTGCGAGTCCATGCTCACCAACCAGCGCTACTTCCCGATCTATGACGGCGAGGGCAAGCTCACGCGTGAGTTCGTGGTCGTTTCCAACAGCAAGCCCGAGAATGCCGAGCGCGTGATCGACGGCAACGAGCGCGTCGTGCGCGCACGTCTGGACGATGCCAAGTTCTTCTACGAGGAGGACCTGAAGATCTCCCTCGACGAGTTCCGTGAGCGTCTGGCCAAGGTTGCCTTCCAGGAGAAACTCGGTAGCGTGCTCGCCAAGTCCGAGCGTATTGAGCAGCTCGCGCTCGCTATTGCCCGCGAGGCTCACCTGGGTGCCCATCTTGCCGCCGACGCTGCTCGCGCCGCGCACCTGTGCAAGGCCGACCTGGTATCCAACGCCGTCGTCGAATTCACGAGCCAGCAGGGCGTGATGGGCGGTTACTACGCCACCGCGATGGGGGAGAACGACGAGGTCGCCCATGCTATTCGCGATCACTATCGTCCTCGCTTTGCCGGTGACGAGCTGCCCGAGGGCACCGCTGGCTGCATCGTGGCCTGCGCCGACAAGCTCGATACCATCGCCGGTATCTTTGCCATCGGCGAGCCCCCGACCGGCTCTTCGGACCCCTACGCGCTGCGTCGTGCCGCTATCGGCATCATCAACATCCTGCGCGACCGCCTGCCGATCGACCCCACGTCGCTCATCGACTTCGCCCTCGAGCTCTACAGTGAGCAGGGCATTGAGTTCGACGCCGCCGAGGTCGCCCAGCAGGTTCGTGACTTCTTCCATGGCCGCCTGGTGAGCATGGCCCGCGACGAAAAGATTCCGGCCGATACCGTCGCCGCCGTCTCCGCGGTGCACATCATCGCCCCGTCCGTCTTCTTCGCCCGCTGCGCCGCCCTCGACGAGGCCCGCAAGAACGACGCTGAGACGTTCGACAACCTGGCGACCGCCTATGCTCGCGCCGCGCACATCTCCAAGCCCGAGCTGGGTGCGGAGTATGACCGCAGCCTGATGGGCGAGGTCGAGCTCGCGCTCGCCGACGCCTCCGAGGCTGCTCAGACCTCTGTCGATGCCGCCCTTGCTGCCGAGGACTACCCGGCCGCATTTGCCGCCCTCGCCGCCCTGCGCGCGCCCATCGACCGTTTCTTCGACGAGGTTATGGTCATGGACAAGGACGAGCAGCTTCGCGATAATCGCCTTAAGCTACTCAACCGCTTCGAGGCCGTTTTCTCCGGCATCGCCAACATCGGTGAGCTTGCCCGCAAAAAGTAAGCCAGCCTGCGCATAAGCGCAAAAGGAGCCCCGCATGGATTGCCCGGTCACCGCTCGTCCCACCGTTATCGTTATCTCCGACTCGCTCGGCGATACCGCTTGTGAGGTGGTGCTTGCGGCGTCCGGGCAATTTGATGAAGGGGCTTTTCGCGTTTTGCGCCTGCCTAAGGTGACCTCCGTGGAGCAGGTCAAGTCATTTGTGGGGCCGCGCGTCGATGCCGACCATCGCGATATCGCCGTGTTCCATACCATCGTCGACCCTGCCCTTCGTGCTCGCGTGCTCGACTACTTGGGCATGCTGCATATCCGTTCGGTCGACCTGATCGGCCCGACGCTCGCCGTACTGTCGTCGCTCATCGGTGTGCCGCCCAAGGGCGTTGCGGGCGTGATTCACAAGACCGATGACCGCTATTTCCATCGTATCGAGGCCATGGAGTATTTCGTTGAGCACGATGACGGTCGTGGTTGTGACGATCTGTCGGGTGCCGATATCGTACTGCTGGGTGTGTCGCGTACATCCAAGACGCCGCTGTCGATGTATTTAGCCTATCAGGGCTACAAGGTCGCCAATGTCCCACTGGCGCATGGCATGGTGCCGCCCAAGTCGATTTACGAGGTTGACCCGATGCGCCTGTTCGGCCTGATTTCGACCGTCGATGTGATTTCCGAAATTCGCGATAGCCGCTTGGGCGATGACTACGCTCGTGCCGTTGCCGGCTCCTATGCCGAGCCCGAGAGCGTGCGCGGCGAGCTTGAGGAAGCCCGCGCGCTCATGAAACGCCTGGGCTGCTTTGTAGTGCGTACCGACGGCAAAGCCATCGAGGAAAGCGCTGCCGAGATCATTAGCCACTTGGAGGAAATCCAAGATGCCCGTGCCCGCCGCGCCGCCCGCCGAGCCCAACAGCAGTAGTCCTTTCTGTGATGATTTTTCTGGGACGGGGATTAAAAAAAATCACTAGGTACTCAATGATTTTTTTAATCCCCGTCCCAGAAAAATCATCGGAGTGGCTAAATAGCCTGAATTGATAAAGCGATTTAGCAAAAATATCGCATCTGACCTGCATTCTTCTTGTAGTGGTATCTTCATAAGGTAACCAACTTTACCTACCGTTTACCGCCTGTTTTAGCACGTTTACCAAACCGCGCACCCTCTGCTCAAGCCTGCCCAAAACCCGCCGTATAGTTCCCTCACGGCCTGCATCCGGCGGGTCGATTCGTTACCACGGTCGTGCGCGTAAGCGCATGGAAGGGGAAGTATCGTGAGCGATTGCAAGAGGGTTTACCGTTTTGGAACCGACGCCCAGGGCACCTGTGTCACCGAGGGCGACAAGTCCATGAACTTCGTGCTTGGTGGCAAGGGCGCTAACCTTGCCGAGATGAGCCGTATCGGCCTGCCGGTTCCCGGTGGCTTTACCATTACCTGCCAGACTTGCGTTGAGTACTCCGGCGCCGGCAACGTGTGGCCGGAGGGCGCGCTCGACGAGATCGTTGCCGCCGAGGTCGACCTCGAGGCCCGCTGCGGCAAGAAGCTCGGCGATGCCTCCGATCCGCTGCTCGTGTCGGTCCGCTCGGGCGCTCCGTTCTCCATGCCCGGCATGATGGACACGGTTCTCAACCTGGGCCTCAACGACGATTCCGTCCAGGGCCTTATCGCCCAGACGCAAAACCCGCGCTTTGCCTGGGATAGCTACCGCCGCTTTATCCAGATGTTCTCCAACGTCGTCATGGGTGTCGATGCCGACTTGTTCGAGAATGCCCTGACCCAGGCCCGCCTGGTCGCCGGCGTTCGCGTCGATTCCGAGCTTTCGGCCGAGGACCTGCAGGAACTCGTCGAGACCTTTAAGGGCATCTTCTCCGAGAACGTCGAGGCTGCCCTGTATCCCGAGCTCGTGGTCGCTGACGGCAAGCCCGTCTTCCCGCACGACCCGGAGCTTCAGCTGCGCCTTGCCATCCAGGCCGTCTTTGGCAGCTGGATGAACGAGCGCGCCTGCATCTACCGCAAACAGCACGGCATCTCCGACGAGCTCGGTACTGCCGTCAACGTCCAAGCCATGGCCTTTGGCAACAAGGGGGAGACCTCTGCGACCGGCGTCGCCTTTACGCGCAACCCGGCCGACGGCACTAAGGAGTTCTACGGTGACTTTCTGGTCAACGCCCAGGGCGAGGACGTCGTCGCCGGCATCCGCAACACCGAGCCCATCGCCGACCTCAAGACCACCCCAGGCCTCGAGTCCGCAGGTGAGGAGCTTGAGCGTGTCTTCCTGACGCTTGAGGACCACTATCGCGATATGTGCGATATCGAGTTCACCATCGAGCAGGGTAAGCTCTGGATGCTCCAGACCCGCGTGGGCAAGCGCACCGCCACCGCCGCCCTGCGCATCGCCATCGAGATGGTCGAGGAGGGCCTCATCACCCGCGAGGAGGCCGTGAGCCGCATCGACCCTGCACAGCTCGACCAGCTCCTGCACCCGCAGTTCGACGCCTCCAAGAAGTACGAGGCGCTCGCTACCGGTCTTAACGCCAGCCCCGGTGCCGCCGTGGGCGAGGTCGTGTTCTCGAGTGATGACGCCGTCGCGCGCGCCAACGAGGGCTACAAGGTCATTCTGGTTCGCTGGGAGACCAACCCCGACGACCTGAAGGGCATGGTCGCCGCCGAGGGCATCCTGACCAGCCACGGTGGCAAGACGAGCCATGCCGCCGTTATCGCCCGCGGCATGGGTACGCCCTGCGTTTGCGGCGTTGAGCGCTTCCACATTGACGCGGCAGAGAAGGTCGTGCGCATCGAGGGCAGCGACCGCGTGCTGCGCGAGGGCGATGTCATCTCCATCGACGGCACCCAGGGTATCGTCGTCGACGGCGCGGTCGACCTGGTCTCTGCAGAGCTCACCGGCGACCTGGACACCATCCTGTCTTGGGCTGATGAGATCCGTTTGGACGAGACCTGCGGCCACGCCAACCACGTGCGCGTTAACGCCGACAACCCCGAGGATGCTGCACTCGCGCTCGAGTTTGGCGCCGAGGCCATCGGTCTGTGCCGCACCGAGCACATGTTCCTGGGCGATCGCAAGAACATCATCCAGAGCTTTATCCTGTCTGACGATGAGGCCGTGAAGCAGCAGGCCCTGGCCGACCTGCTCAAGGTTCAGACCGAGGACTTCCTGGCGATGTTCAAGACCATGTCCGGTCGCGATGTGGTCGTCCGCCTGCTCGATCCGCCGCTTCATGAGTTCCTGGATAATCCTCGCGAGCTCGAGGTCGCCATCACCAAGAAGGAGGCCGCCGGCGCTCCCGAGGAGGAGCTCGCTGCCCTGCGCGCCCGCCTGCGTCGCATTGACGGCATGGTCGAGTCCAACCCCATGCTGGGCTTGCGCGGCGTGCGCCTGTCCGTCGTCTTTGGCGATCTGCCGCTCATGCAGGTTCGCGCCGTCGCCACGGCCGCTGCCCGCCTTATCAAGGAGGGTGTCGACCCGCGCCCCGAGATCATGGTTCCGCTCGTTTCCATCACGGCCGAGCATGTCCAGACCCGCGAGGTTATCGAGCGCGTGATCGCCGAGGTTTCCGCCGAGGAAGGCGTCGAGCTCAATATTCCCGTGGGCACGATGCTCGAGCTGCCGCGTGCCTGCATGGTCGCTGACGAGATCGCCCATCATGCCGACTTCTTCTGCTTTGGCACCAACGACCTCACCCAGACGACCTTTGGCTTCTCGCGCGATGACGCCGAGGCCAAGTTCATCCCGCTGTACATGCATAAAAAGATTCTGAAAGACAACCCCTTCGAGACCATCGACGCGGCGGTGCTGGAGCTCGTGCGCTTGGCCGTCGAGAAGGGCCGCGCCACCAATCCCGACATGCACTTTGGCGTGTGCGGCGAGCACGGCGGCGACCCCAAGTCCATCAAGGGCCTGTTTAACGTGGCCGACGTGGACTACGTGTCCTGCTCGCCCTATCGCGTGCCCCTCGCGCGCCTGGCTGCCGCTCAGGCCAAGCTCGAGGCCAAGCGTTCCGCCTAACGTTTTGGGTTTAGACGCCTAGCGTAGCCCCCTTCATGCCGCCCGTCTCATTCGTGAGACGGGCGGTTATCATGTGCGGGTTTTGTCTTTTTGTCTGCGTGAAAAAATGTTCTTGCAGCAGAAACCCGCGCGTGTATACTCGAATACGTTTGTTCAACTACGTGCCGGCCAAGGTGGTACGGCACCTCTAGAAGAGTAAGGAATTGCACATGGATTACATCCGCGCAATCGAGCGTCAGCAGATCCGCGAGGACATTCCTCAGGTTCGCGTCGCCGACAACGTCAAGGTTCACTACCGCATTAAGGAAGGCGACCGCGAGCGCATTCAGGTCTTCCAGGGCGACGTCATCCGCATGGCCGGCGCCGGTGCCCGCGAGACCTTCACCGTCCGCAAGATGTCCTTCGGTGTCGGTGTTGAGCGTACCTTCCCGCTTCACAGCCCCAAGATCGCCAAGCTCGAGGTCGTTCGTCATGGTCGCGTCCGTCGCGCCAAGCTGTACTACCTCCGCGACAAGGTGGGCAAGGCTGCTCGCATCCCCGAGAAGCGCTAAGAAGATCGCAGCGTCTGTCCACTCGTTTGGACACAAGGGTCACCTTCGGGTGGCCCTTCTTTTTATCTGATTTGCATGCAAGGAGGGCCTGGTATGGCCAACATGACGAGCTCGGTTTCGGCATCGCAGGTTGCCGGTGAGTTGGCGAGCGCTACGTTTGAGGAGATTCCCGCCCTCGTGGAGCATTATCGCGAGGACCCACGCCAGCAGGTGATCAAGGCTTGTGAACGCGCCCTCAAACGCCATGCCAAAGAGCTTGCCGAGCGCGAGCGCGTCAATGACATGTACGAGCTTATGCATGAGCTTGGTGGCGATGGGGTGGTCGTTGGTGTCGACGAGGTGGGTCGCGGATCGGTGGCCGGCCCTTTGACGGTATGCGCCGTCTGTCTTCCTATGGAGCCGCGCGTCTGGGGTATCAACGATTCCAAAAAGCTCACGCCCGCGCGCCGCGAGTTGCTCTCAGTGAAGATTGCCGAGGTGGCGACGGCGATCGGTTTTTGCCATATCGCGCCGAAGGATATCGATGAAATGGGCATGGCCCGTGCTATCCGTACTGCCGTTGCGGGCGCCGTGGCCGATACGGGACTTGAGCCCGACTGCGTCCTCATGGATGGCAACCCCTTGGGCGCCGTTCCCAACGAGCGCGATGTGGTGAAGGGCGATGCCAAAATCGCCTGCATCGCCGCGGCGTCCATCATGGCCAAGGTCACGCGTGACGAGATGATGGTCGAGTACGACGCCGAGTATCCCGAGTACCATCTGGCCGAGTCGAAGGGCTATGCAAGCCCCGAGCATATCGAGGCCATTCGCAAACATGGACTTTGTCCACTGCACCGCGTGAGCTTTTGCGGAAACTTTCTGCAGACTGAGCGCCTTTTCTAGGTCAATTGTGGAGACAGGGACCTCTGGGGTTTTATAAACCTGCTGGTGGCGGGCCGTATGCAACACCATTGCTGCGTACGGCCCGTTTTTTGACGGCATTTGGTCAGCTTTTGGTTTGCTTCCGGTACTTACCCGCACGAAAGGTGCCCTCATCATCGGGGCAATGCAGCGTGCGGGAAAGGAGACCCCATGAGTGCCGCAAGCAAAAAGAGCAAGACGCAGCAGCTCAAGGAGCGTTGGGAAAACGGCGAGCTCGACTGCGGGGCGATGACGCCCGACTTTATCAAGGGACTCAGTCCCCGCGAGCTGGGCATGCTGGGCGAGCTGATCACCATCGACTACTTTAACGAGCGCGGCTACACCTTGCTGGAGCAGGGTTATCGTTGCTCCGAGGGCGAGGCCGATCTGGTGCTGCTCGATGAACTCGACGATGTCGTGGTGATGGCCGAGGTCAAGACCAGACGCGTCGCACTGGATTGCAGCACGCGGGTCTTTCCCGAGGAGGCCGTGGACGCCCAAAAGCAACGCCGCTACCGCCGCATCGCAAGTTGCTATCTCATGGAGCATTATCCGCTCAAGGCGATTCGCTTCGATGCCGTGGGTGTCACCATTCGTGGCGGGCATATCGCCGAGATCGAGCATCAGTACAACGCGTTCGATTGGCAGGTGTCGTGATGGCGTTCGAGACGTTTGCCGTTCACGCGGCCTGCATCCGTGGCGTCGAGGCGATTCACGTCACGGTCGAGGTCTCGCTTGCCGGTGGTGTTCCGGGCATCCAAATGCTCGGCATTCCGAGTATGGAGGTGATGGAGTCACGCGGTCGTATTCGCTGCGCGATGCGCTCCGCCGGGTTCGAGATCCCACGCTCGGGCATTACGGTCAACCTAGCGCCCGGCGATATTCGCAAGACCGGTAGCGGCTTTGATCTGCCCATCGCCATCGCGGTTCTGGCGGCCGATGGGCAGATTCCCCGTGACAACCTCGATCGCTGCCTTATCGCCGGCGAGCTCGGCTTGGACGGTACGGTGCTTCCCGTCAAGGGCGAGGTGGCGTTTCAGCTGCTGGCTCGTGACATGGGGCTGTCCTTTATCGCCGGCAGGTCCGATCAGCATGTGCCGCTTGCGGGCGTTGATTGCGGCTTTATCGATCATCTGTCTCAGCTTGCTCGCGGCATGGGCGATGCCGTGCGTCATTATCTGGATTCCGAGGGTGTTGAGACGACCTTTGAGCCCGAACTCGACTATGCCGATGTGCTGGGGCAGGAAGTCGCTAAACGCGGCATGGCGCTTGCGGCCGCCGGCGAGCTCGGCCTGCTCATGATCGGCTCGCCCGGTTCGGGTAAGACCATGCTCGCGCGCCGTATGACCGGCATTCTGCCCGAGCTTTCCGTTGAGGACCAGCAGGAAGCGCTGTGCATCCATTCGGTTTTGGGTGAGAACATCGATGGCTTATTGGCAGGTCATCGGCCGTTTCGAAGTCCCCATCACAGCATATCAACGGCTGGCCTCATTGGCGGAGGGCGCCCGGTGCATCCGGGTGAGATCAGCCTGGCTCATGGCGGCGTGCTCTTTTTGGACGAGCTTGCTGAGTTTCCCACGGGTGTGCTGCAGACGCTGCGTCAGCCCATCGAACGCGGCTACGTCAGGATCGTACGCGTCGACGGGGCCTTTACCTTCCCGTCGCGCTTTCAGCTGCTGGCTGCGAGTAACCCTTGCCCCTGCGGCTTCTTGGGTGATCGCGAGGTGCCGTGTCGCTGCTCGGCGGCGATGGTCGAGCGCTATCGGTCTAAACTGCGCGGTCCTTTGGCCGACCGTATCGACATGATGATCGATGTGACCCGTCCCGACCCCCAAGTGATTATCGAGGGTGCGGAGGGTATGTCGTCTGCCGAGTTACGTGACTACGTTGTGCGCGGTCGCGCTTTTCGCGCTTGGCGCGAATCCCGTATGGACGATGCTGATGCCGAGGCCGAGGATGACGAGACACGGTCCATTGACGGCGTCGTTTCGACCTTTGAGCTCGATGATGCGGCGGAGAAGTGTGTGCTCGGCCTGTCGAAGCGCACGCATCTCACGGGCCGCGGCATCGTGCGCCTGGTTCGCATTGCGCGCACGATCGCAGATGTCGCCGAGAGCGAGCATGTGACGCAGGACCACGTGCTCGAGGCGGCGATGTACCAGGGAAGGAGGGACCAATGATGGCCGAGGGAACCTTCGAGCTGCATCCAGGTGATACGTTGTATCCCGAGACCGTTTTGGAGCTTTCTGATGTACCCCAGACGCTCTATGTGCGCGGCAACCCCGAGGTGCTTTCGACGCCCGCGCTCTCCATCATCGGCGCGCGCAAGGCCTCGCCGTATGGTCTTGCCGTGGCAGAGCTTGCGTCAAAGGTGGCGGTCGAGGCGGGCGTGACGGTAGTCTCGGGCGGCGCGGTCGGTTGTGACCAGGCCTCGGGTTGGGCTGCGGTCAACGCTGGCGGCAAACACGTCGTGGTGCTGGGGACGGGCGCCGACGTGGTCTACCCGCGTTCGAGCGCGGGGCTTATTACGCGCACGCTCGATACGGGTGGCGCGGTCGTGTCGATCTCTCCGTGGGGCATGGGTCCGCGCAAGTTTGCCTTTCCGCGCCGCAATCGCGTAATCGCGGCCTTGTCGCAAGCCCTCTTTGTATCCGAGGCGGGTATGCCTTCCGGGACGTTTTCTACAGCCGAGGCTGCTATGGATTTGGGGCGAGAACTTCTTGCCGTGCCGGGGTCGATCCTATCGCCCGAGTCGCGTGGCACGAATTACCTCATTGCGAACGGTGCCTGCTGCATCATCGACGAGGAATCTATCGAGATGGCTATCTCACGCATCTACGGCACCCTGCGCTACTCGCGCCCCGATGCTCCCGGCATTGCCGACCTGGATCAAACACAGCAGACCGTGATGCATGCACTCATCGCCTCTCCGCTCAAGGTCGACGACATCGCGGCGCTCGTCTCGCTCGATGCTGTCGGCGTACTCAAACTCTTGGGTTCGCTTGAACTCGAGGGCCTTATCGAGCGCATGATGGATGGAAGGTATGCGCCCTCCAAGTTTGCCCTTCACGCCCAGACGCCCTTCGGTCACAATGGAAAACGTGTCAATTAGAAAGGTGTTTGCAGATGCAGTTCGATCAGGTGACGGTTATCGGTGGCGGTCTGGCGGGTTCGGAATGCGCGATCCAGCTGGCAGACCGCGGTTTTGCCGTAAAGCTGTGCGAGATGCGCCCCCAGGTTAGCTCCCCGGCTCACCATACCGATCACTTGGCAGAGCTCGTCTGCTCCAATTCGTTTAAGTCGACCCGTCCGGATTCCGCGGCTGGTTTGCTGAAGGCCGAGCTTAAGCGCATGGGTTCAGTCCTGCTCGATTGCGCCCATCGCGCGGCTGTTCCCGCCGGCGGTGCCCTGGCGGTCGACCGCGTCAAGTTTTCCGAGCTTGTCGAGGCCGAGGTTGCCGCCCGTCCCAATATCGAGGTCGCGCACGGCGAGGTCACGCAGATTCCCGAGGGCCACGTGGTCATTGCCGCGGGCCCGCTGTGTTCACCGGCGCTGAGCGAAGAGGTCATGAAGCTCGTCGGTGGCGACGCCCTTGCGTTCTTCGATGCCGCGGCGCCGATCGTCGATGCCTCCACGCTCGATATGGACGTGCTGTTTTCGCAGTCGCGCTACGAGGAGCAGGGGAGCGGCGACTATCTCAACGCTCCGCTCAACAAGGAGGAGTACGAGGCCTTTATCGAGGCACTTACCACGGCCGACCGCGTGGTGCTCAAAGACTTTGAGGGCGGCGATCTGTTCCAGGCCTGCCAGCCTGCCGAGGAAGTTGCGCGCACCGGCAAGGACGCCATTCGCTTTGGCGCCATGAAGCCCGTCGGCCTCACCGACCCGCGTACCGGACGTCGCCCCTGGGCGGCGATTCAGCTGCGTGCCGAGAACAAGGAGAAGACCGCCTATAACCTGGTGGGCTTCCAGACCAACCTGACCTTTGGCGAGCAGAAGCGCGTCTTCCATATGGTGCCGGGCCTGGAGAACGCTGAGTTCTTCCGCTACGGTGTCATGCACCGCAATACCTTTGTCGACGCCCCGCACGTGCTCGATGGCACCTTTGCCGTGCCCGGTACCGGCGTGCGCCTGGCCGGTCAGATCACCGGCACCGAGGGGTACATGGAAGCCGTGGCGACAGGTCTGCTCGCGGCGCTCAACACCTATGCCGAGGCTATCGGTGCCGCGGGCGTCGAGTTGCCGCGCGTGGGCGCCCTGGGTGCGCTCGTGGGCTATGCGACCGATCCTGCCACCGTGGGCTATCAGCCTATGCATGTCAACTTTGGCCTGGTGCCGCCACTCGAGGATGGTAAGCGCCGCAGCAAGCGCGATCGTTACCAGGCTTACGCGGACCGCGCCCTCAAGGCCCTGGATGCCTATCTGGAATCGCGCTCCGATCTGTTTGGAGGCGAGAGGTCATAGCTTTTGACCTGTACGATGCCGTCGACTCGTTTATCGCCTATATCGCACGAGTCGAAGGGCTCGCTCCCAATACGGTAACCGCCTACGCCTCGCGGCTCGAGCGCTTCGCCGCGTGGTGCGACCGCGAGGGCATCGACGCTCGCGCTGCCGACGTACGGACCGTTCGCTCCTATTTGGCCGAGCTGTCGCGTAGCCAGATGGCGGCTCGGACCCTTGCGGCACACCTGTCTGCCATTCGCTCGCTCTATCGGTGGATGGCTGCCGAGGGGGTCGTGGAGGGCGATGTGGTCTCGGCAATTTCCTCGCCCAAGCTCCCGCGCGATCTACCCGGTGTGCTGACGACCCAACAGGTGGAGGCGCTGCTCAAGACGCCTGATACCTCAACACCCGCGGGACTGCGCGATGCGGCGATGCTCGAGCTGCTCTATGCCTCGGGCGCCCGTATCTCTGAGCTCGCAGCACTCAATGTGGAGTCCATTGCGTGGTCCGAACGCACGCTGCGCCTGTGGGGCAAGGGGAGCAAAGAACGTATCGTCCCTCTGTATCGTCGTGCGCTCGAGGCGACGCGTCTCTATATTGAGGAGGGGAGGCCGGAGTTGCTCGCTCAGGCAAAGCGTCGTGACCCCGCTACCGGGCCGCATCCGCTGCTTATATCGGCGCGCGGTAATCGCATGAGTGCCGCCATGCTCAGGCGGCGGTTTCATATGCTGGCGACGCTCGCCGGCATTCCGGCCGACATCGCCCCGCATGCGATGCGCCATACCTTTGCGACCGACTTGCTCGAGGGCGGCGCGGACCTGCGCTCGGTTCAAGAGCTGCTAGGTCATGCGAGCCTGTCCACGACGCAGATCTACACGCATCTCACACCCGATCGGCTTAAGCGGGCTGTGGCTCAAGCCCATCCCCGCGGCGAATAGTGGCTGGGACGTCCCGCGCCGCGCTCAGGTGTGTGGTTTTGATTGCGGGTTGGCAGGAAGATGCATTCCTGCTATCATTCATCGGGTTGCTTCACGGCAACAGGTTTTTATCACGCACGCGCGGCTACTTCATACCGTGGTGCCCGGGCTTTGGTAGCACATGTCCGGGTTGGTTTTGGAGGATGACCCCGCGCGGAGGCAAACCACAGGAGGTTTAACATGGCTACCAAGATTAATATCCGCACCCTGCTCGAGGCCGGCTGCCACTTCGGTCACCAGACCCGTCGCTGGAACCCCAAGATGAAGCCGTTCATCTTCGGTGAGCGCAACGGCATCTACATCCTCGACCTCAAGCAGACCATCCTCGACGCCGACCAGGCCTACACCTTCGTCAAGAACGTCGCCAAGGGCGGCAACGTGCTGTTCGTCGGCACCAAGAAGCAGGCTCAGGAGGCCGTCAAGAACGCTGCTGAGCGCGCTAATATGCCCTACATCAATCAGCGTTGGCTCGGCGGTATGCTGACCAACTTCGTCACCATCCGCTCCCGCATCAACCGCATGGAGGAGCTCGAGGCCATGGTCGAGGACGGCCGCATGGCAGTGCTCCCCAAGAAGGAGCAGGCTGTGCTCGGCAAGGAGCTCACCAAGCTCCAGACCAACCTCGGTGGCGCCCGCGACATGAAGGGTCTGCCCCAGGCTCTCTTCGTCATCGACACTAAGCGCGAGGAGAACGCCATCAAGGAGGCTCAGCGCCTGAACATCCCCGTCGTCGCTCTGATCGACACCAACTCCGATCCCGACGAGGTCGAGTACGGCATCCCCTGCAACGATGACGCTATCTCCGCTGTCACCCTTATGTGCGAGCTCATGGCTGACGCCTGCCTCGCTGGCTCCGGTAAGGAGCAGGTCTCCGAGGCCGAGATGGCCGCTGAGCCCAAGGCCGAGTAAATCAGTCTTAGTTAATTCTTTTTCATCTCTTTGAAAGGAACCACAATGGCCCAGATTACCGCCGCTATGGTCAAGCAGCTCCGCGAGATGACCGACTCCCCGATGATGGAGTGCAAGAAGGCTCTCGTCGAGGCTGACGGCGACATGGACGCCGCTGTCGACGTTCTGCGTAAGAACGGCCTTGCCAAGGCTGCCAAGAAGGCTGGCCGTGAGACCAACGAGGGCGCTGTCGCCGCATTCGTCTCCGAGGATGGCAAGACCGGCGCTCTGCTCGAGCTCTCCTGCGAGACCGACTTCGTTGGCTCCAACGCCAAGTTCACCGGCTTTGCTTCTAAGGTCGCTGAGGTTGTCGCTACCACCGAGCCTGCTGACGTCGACGCTCTGCTCGAGAAGCCGATGGGCGAGGAGACCGTTTCCTCCGAGCTCACCGAGATGATTCACATCATGGGCGAGAACATGAAGATCTCCCGCTTCGCTGCCCGCAAGGCCGAGAACGGCGCGCTCGCTTCTTACATCCACATGGGTGGTAAGATCGGCGTCCTCGTCGAGTTCGCCTTCGAGAAGGCCGAGACCGCTCAGGCTGAGTCCTTCAAGACCTTCGCTCACGACGTTGCCCTTCAGGTTGCCGCCGTCGCCCCGATCTGCGCTACCCGCGATCAGGTTCCGGCCGAGACCGTCGAGCACGAGAAGCAGATCTACATGGCCCAGGCTGCCGAGTCCGGCAAGCCCGAGGCTATCCAGGAGAAGATGGCTGTTGGCCGTCTGGAGAAGTTCTACAAGCAGTCCGTGCTCACCGAGCAGGAGTTCATCAAGGACAGCTCCCTCACCATCAAGAAGTACGCTGAGCAGGTCTCCAAGGAGCTCGGCGACACCATTACCGTCGTTGCCTTTGACCGTCTGGTCCGTGGCGAGTAAATAAGCTCTTGTAGCTGGTAATGAGCAGGCTGTGGGTTTTACTCACAGCCTGCTTTTTCATGGCTCTTATCAGAGCCTTTGATATCATATTGAGAGTCTAATTAAAGGAGGATCGCTTTGTCCGACATCCGATATAAACGAGTGCTTCTTAAGCTTTCCGGCGAAGCGCTGATGGGCGACGGCCAATATGGCATCGACCCCAAGGTTACCGATCATCTTGCCAAGCAGGTCAAGGAGCTGCTCGCCGTTGGCCATGAGGTCGGCGTCGTTGTCGGCGGCGGCAATATTTTCCGCGGCATGGCAGGCGCTGCCGGTGGCATGGAGCGTGCTCAGGCCGACTACATGGGCATGCTCGCGACCGTTATGAACGCGCTCGCCCTGCAGGATGCTTTCGAGCATAACGACGTTCCCTGCCGTGTGATGAGCGCTATCCAGATGAACGAGATCTGCGAGCCCTATATTCGCCGTCGCGCCATCAACCACCTTTCCAAGGGCAACGTCGTTATTTTTGCCGCCGGTTCGGGCAATCCGTACTTTACGACCGACACCGCCGCGGCTCTTCGTGCGTGCGAGATCGGCGCCGAGATTCTGATTAAAGCCACCAAGGTTGACGGCATCTACGACAAGGATCCCGTCAAGTGCGCTGATGCCGTCCGTTTTGACAAGATTACCTATCACGAGGTTCTCGTTCGCGGTCTGCAGGTTATGGATTCCACGGCTACGGCCCTGTGCCAGGATAACCGTATGCCGATTTTGGTCCTCAACATCGATGGCGAGGACACCGTCAAGCGCGCGCTCGCGGGTGAGCCCGTTGGCACGCTCGTCTATCAGGAGGATTAAGCATGGCAGAGAACATCACCGCCCATATGGACAAGTCGCTCGAGTCCCTCAAGCATAACTTCTCCAAGGTCCGTACCGGTCGTGCCAACGCCAACATTCTGTCCGACATCACCGTCGATTATTACGGTGTCCCCACGCCGGTCACGCAGGTTGCCGCCGTCAAGACCCCCGAGGCTCACATGCTGCTCATCGAGCCGTGGGATAAGGCGCTCATCAATGCTATCGTCAAGGCCATCGGCGCTTCCGATCTGGGCATTACCCCCAACTCCGATGGCACCGTCGTTCGTCTGCCGTTCCCGGCCCCCACTGAGGAGCGCCGTCGCGAACTCGTCAAGGAGTGCCGCGAGTACGCCGAGCAGGCCAAGGTGTCTATCCGTAACATCCGTCGCGACTTCAACAATAAGCTCGAGCGCGATGAGGAGCTCACCGAGGACGATGTCCGTCGCGAGCAGGCCAAGGTCCAGAAGCACACCGATGAGTATGTCGCCAAGGTCGAGGAGCTTCTGAAGGAAAAAGAAGCCGAGGTCATGGAGATCTAAGGTGCAATACGACGAGCATAAACTGGTCGAGTACTTTGCCGACGCCCCTGCGGGCGTCGGTTTTTCCGACCTTGACCTCAATAACATTCCGCACCATATCTCGTGCATCATGGACGGCAACGGTCGTTGGGCCACGTCGCGCGGTCTTGCACGCACCGAGGGTCATAAGGCAGGTATCCTCTCGCTGCGCGAGATCATTACCGCCTGCGTGCGCCTGGGCGTCGACGTGCTTTCTGCCTATGCGTTTTCTACCGAAAACTGGAACCGTCCGCAGCATGAGGTCAACGTCTTGATGCATCTGTTTGCCAAGACGTTTATCGACGAGCTGCCGCTTCTGAAGCGCGAAAATGTGCGCGTAGTCTTTTTGGGTGACATTTCCGCGCTGCCCAAGAAGACTCGCGACGTTTTTGAGCGCGGTCTTGCCGAGTGCGCCGATCACACCGGTATGACGCTGGCGCTTGCCGTCAACTACGGCGCGCGTGCCGAGATTACCCGCGCTGTCCGTCAGATCGCATCCGACGCTGCCGCCGGTAAGATCGATCCTGCCGCAATTGATGACGACATGGTGGCTTCCCACCTCTATACCGCCGGTCTTCCCGATCCCGAACTTGTGATTCGCACCTCTGGTGAGCTGCGCCTTTCGAACTATCTGCTGTGGCAGGTGGCTTATTCCGAATTCTACGTCACCGATACCTATTGGCCTGACTTTGATCGTTGGGGCCTTGTCGACGCCATTTTGGCCTATCAGGGCCGTGACCGTAGGTTTGGTGGACTGAGCAAGACCGAGGAGGCTTAATCGTGTCCGATCGTCCCAAGGCATCTGCTCCCAAGACGCCAGTTTCCGCGGCGCCTGCGCGCAAGGCTGCCACTGCGGGAGCGCCTGCAGCGAAGAGCGGCACCGGTTCGTGGCTGGCGGGCTTTATTACCCGTGCCGCCGCCGGTATCGTCTACGCCGTTGTCTTTATCCTGTGCCTGGTTTTGGGTATCGTGCCCACGGCCATCTTTGTTTCTGTCATGAGCGGTCTGTGCTGCTATGAGTTTTTCCGTATGACAAGGCTCGATGGCAAGATGGCTAACGAGCGCATGGGTATCGCTGCCGCCGTACTCTTTCCGCTGTCGGCGTTGGGCGATTCGATGTTGCTGAATGCCCTGCTTTTTGCCTTGATGCTCGCTGTGGGCATTTGGTATGTCTGGTCGCCGCGTACCCGCATCTCTGATGTGGCCGTGACGCTCATGGGTCCCATCTACACTGGCTTTATGCTGTCGGCTATCGTGCTGCTGCGCGATGCCGTGCCCGGTTTTGCCGGCGCCCTGCTTTCAGTGGGCGTTTGCGCGTCCCTTTGGGTCTCCGATTCGTTTGCCTACATCGTGGGCAGCCGTATCGGCAAGCACAAGATGGTTCCCAAGATCTCCCCCAAAAAGAGCTGGGAGGGGTTTGCCGGCGGCATCTTGGGCTCGGTTTTGATTTGGCTCATCCTGTGGGCGACGCACTTCTACAAGCTCAGCCTGCCCTATGCGCTGCTGTGCGGCGTGGTCGTGTCCATTCTGGGCGTTATCGGCGACCTTATCGAGTCGCGCATCAAGCGCGGTGTGGGCGTCAAGGATTCCGGCAACCTTATCCCGGGCCACGGCGGAATGCTCGATCGTAGCGATTCGCTTATCTTCGGTTGCATCACCGCACAGCTGTTGCTGATGATCGGAGGCGTGCTGTAATGTCCTTCCAGACGACGTATGGCCCCGATGGACGCCTTCGCGTTGCCATCCTGGGTTGTACGGGCTCTATCGGCACCCAGGCGCTCGATGTGTGCCGCCAGCATGCCGATCGCCTGCAGGTGACGGCGCTGTCCGTTAATTCCAGCACCTCGGAGCTCGTTGCCGCTGCCCGCGAGTTCTCGGTTCCGGCGGTTGCCGTTGCCGATGTCGCTCATGGCGATGACGCCGTGCTGCAGGAGTTGCCCGAGGGCACACAGCTCGGCGTTGGCGCGCAGGCGGTTTGCGAGCTCGCGCGTCGCGACGATGTCGACTGCGTGCTCGTCGCTATTGTGGGCGCCGCCGGTCTCGAGGCGAGCCATGCGGCCTTGACCTCGAATAAGCGCCTTGCCCTTGCCAACAAGGAGTCCCTCGTCGTCGGTGGCGACTTGCTTATGCCGTTGGCGCAACCGGGCCAGCTTATTCCGGTCGACTCTGAGCATTCCGCCATCTACCAGTGCTATCTGGGGGAGAACCCGCGCGAGGCCCACTGCATTTGGCTCACCTGCTCGGGCGGTCCGTTCTTTGGCCGCACGCGCGACGAGCTCGATCGCGTGACGCGTGCCGATGCCCTCGCGCATCCCACGTGGGCCATGGGTGCCAAGATCACCATTGACTCCGCCACCCTCATGAACAAGGGCCTGGAGCGCATTGAGGCCATGCATCTGTTTAACTGCGACCTCGATTTCATTAACGTGGTCGTGCAGCGTCAGTCCAAGATTCACTCTATGGTCGAGTTCGCCGACGGCTCCGTGATGGCGCATCTCGGTGCATCCGACATGCGTATCCCCATCCAGTTCGCGTTCTCGTATCCCGAGCGTTGGGATACTCCGGCGCCTCGTATCGATTTCCGCGAGCTGGGGCAGCTCACGTTTGATGCTGCCGACATGGATACCTTCCGCTGTCTGGCACTGGCCGAGCGTGCCGGCAAGACGGGTGGCACCATGCCGTGCGTTCTCAATGCCGCCAACGAGGTCGCCGTCGATGCCTTCCTGCACGATGGCTGCAGCTTTACCGATATCGATCGCATTGTGGAATCCTGCATGGACGCCCACGATATGCAGGTGGTCGATTCGTTTGAGCAGCTTCGCGACATCGATGCGTGGGCGCGTGAAAAGGCTGCGCAGGTGCTCGCCGCAACTCGTTCCTAACCCATAAGGATTGCTTTTTCGTTTTATGGATACTGTTCTGAGCGTTCTCTCATCGGTCTTTTGGGGCCTGCTGATGCTTTCCGTCCTCGTGTTTTTGCACGAGGGCGGCCACTTTTTGGCGGCGCGTGCCTGCGGCGTCCGTGTGACCGAGTTCTTTTTGGGTCTGCCGTGCCGCTTTGACATCCATTACACGTCGCGTCGCATTGGAACCAAGTTTGGCGTGACCCCGCTGCTGCTGGGTGGCTACGCTGCCATCTGCGGTATGGATCCGACCGATGTTTCGTGCGCCGACCGCGTGCTCGCGGCTATCTATCGTCATGGTCGCGTGACCGTGGCCGACCTTGCTGTCGAGCTCGAGCTTTCCGAGGAGGATGTGCTCGAGGCATGCGCCCTTTTGCTGGGCTGGGGCTCCATCGCGCCCTGGTATGAGGAAGGGGAGAAGCCCTCGCCGAGCTACTATCCCACCAAATATCAGACGTTGCCGCGAGACACGGCAGGCTATACCACCTTTGATGGTCGTCGTTTCGATCGCGAACATGCGACTGCCGAGGGCGATGTGTGGGAGCTGCCGTGCGGCGAGGCCGAGTTCCTTGCGCAAGAGCGCTCGCACACCTATCTTGGCCAAGGCTTTCTCAAGCGCGCCTTTATGCTGCTCGCGGGCATTATCGTCAATATCTTGACGGGTTTTTTGCTCTTTATGAGCATCTATTCCATTGCGGGTGTCACCGTGCCGATGGATACCAACGTGATCGGTCAGGTTGACGAGGGGTCTATTGCCGCCAAGGCGGGTATCGAGGGCGGTGACGCGATCCTTTCGGTTGACGGTGTCTCATGTTCCACTTGGATGGATGTCTACGATGCCATCGGCAAGGCTGCCGGTAAGGACGATATTGCTATTGAGTATGAGCGCGATGGCAAGCAGTGCTCGACCTCGGTCGCACTCAAAGAGGACGAACGTCTGGGCGTTTATGCCTCTACGCAGGTGGTCCGTTTGGACCCCATCACCTCGGCGCGCCTCTCCTTCTCGTATGTTGCGCAGACAGCGGAGGGCGTGATGCGCCTGCTCCAGCCGCAGCATACGATGGAGATCCTCGATCAGTCCTCTTCGATCGTGGGTATTAGCGTCATGTCCTCGCAGGCAGCTGCTGCCGGTCCCGTCATGTTCTTGTCGTTTGCCGCGCTCATTTCGTTCTCGCTTGGCTTTATGAACCTGCTGCCCATCCCACCACTCGATGGCGGCAAGCTGCTTATTGAGATCATTCAAAAGATTGCTGGCCGCGAGCTGCCGCTCAAGGTCCAGACGATCGTGAGCTATGTGGGCGTCGCGCTCTTCGCATTGCTGTTTGTCTATATGCTTCGTTCCGACATCCTTCGATTTATTCTGTAGGGGAGTGTTTGGATTGTCTTTATCCCATCCTTTGCCTCGCGAGTTGACGCGCCCCGTGCATGTGGGCGGCGTGCAGATCGGTGGTGGCGCTCCGGTCGTGGTTCAGTCTATGACCTGCACCGATACTGCTGATGCTCAGGCAACGCTTGCGCAAGTGTGCGCGTTGGCGCAGGCTGGCTGCGATATCGTGCGCGTGAGCGTGCCTACCGAGGCTGCGCTCGAGGGCTTTCGCACGATTTGTGCCGAGTCTCCGGTACCAATCGTCGCCGATATCCATTTTAACCATAAGCTTGCCATTGGCGCTGTCGAGGCTGGTGCCTCTAAGCTGCGCATCAACCCCGGCAATATCGGCGATTGGGCTAAGGTCGATGCCGTCATCGATGCCGCGGGTGCCGCGGGCTGCGCGATTCGCATTGGCGTGAACGCGGGCTCGCTTGAGCAAGATATTGCCGAGCGCGACGACCTCACGCAGCCCGAAAAGCTCGTGATGTCGAGCGAACGCTTTGTGCGGCACTTTGAGGACCGTGGGTTTACCAACATCGTGCTATCCGCCAAGGCCCATAGCGTACAGACGACACTTGATACCTATCGCGCCCTGTCGCGCGAGATACCGCATGTTCCGCTCCACCTGGGCGTGACGGAGGCGGGGACCAAGCTTCAGGGCACCATCAAGAGCTCTGTAGGCTTGGGTATCTTGCTTTCCGAAGGCATCGGTGACACCATGCGTGTGTCGCTCACGGCCGATCCGGTTGAGGAGCCGCCGGTCGCCTGGGGAATTCTACAGTCGCTGGGCCTGCGTCGCCGTGGTCCCGAGATCGTCTCGTGCCCCACGTGCGCCCGCTGCCAGGTTAACCTGATTCCCATCGCCGAGGAGGTCACCGAGCGGCTTAAGAACTATTCCGCGCCGCTTTCGATCGCCGTGATGGGATGTGCGGTCAACGGCCCCGGAGAGGCATCTGACGCCGACCTGGGTGTTGCCTGCGGACGTGGTCAGGGCCTGCTCTTTTCGCATGGCCAGATCATTGGTAAAGTAGCTGAGGATCAAATTGTCGACGCGCTTATGGCCGAGGTCGACAAACTTATTGAGGAGAAATAAATGACCCGAGCAATGTATATGTCTAAGCTCTATGCGCCGACGCTCAAAGAGGATCCGGCGGATGCCGAGCTAGCGAGCCACCGTCTGCTGCTTCGCGCTGGCATGATCCGCAAGGAGGCCGCCGGCCTGTATTCCTATCTGCCGCTCGCTTGGCGCTCGATCCGCAAGATCGAGAACATCGTGCGCGACGAGATGGATGCCGCCGGTGCTCAGGAGCTCATGATGCCCATCATGGTCGATGCCGAGCTGTGGCGTGAGTCCGGCCGTATCGATGCCTATGGCAAGGAGCTTGTGCGCTTTGATGACCGCCACGGCCGCGAGTTTGTGCTCGGACCCACGCACGAGGAGACCGTCACGGCCCTAGTGCGCAATGAGCTGCGCTCCTATAAGCAGCTGCCCGTCAACCTGTACCACATTCAGGACAAGTTCCGCGACGAGTTCCGCCCTCGCTTTGGCCTGATGCGCGGTCGCGAGTTCATCATGAAGGACGCCTACAGCTTCTCCGCCACGCAGGAGAGTCTGCAGGAGGAGTACGACAAGATGAAGCAGGCCTATGCCAACATTTGCGAGCGCTGCTACATCAAGGCTCTGCCCGTTGTCGCCGACTCCGGCGAGATCGGTGGCGATACCTCCGTCGAGTACATGGCTTTGGCCGACGCCGGCGAGGCTTCGCTCGTCTACTGCGACGATTGCGGCTTTGCTGCCGATGACGAGGCCGCAAGCACCAAGGTCGTTGTGACCGAGGGTCCTGGCGACGGTACGCTTACCAAGGTCGAGACTCCGGGCATGGGCACCATCGAGGCCGTTGCAAAGTTCTTCGGCTTCCCCGAGAACGGCACGCGTAAGTCTCTGGCACTCATCGACGCCGAGGGCAAGCCCGTCGTGGCCATTGTTCCGGGCGACCACGAGCTCAACGATTGCAAGGCCGAGCATGTCTTTGGCAAGGGCTATCGCATGATGACTGATGAGGAGCTCCAGACCTACGGTCTGCATAAGGGCTTTATCGGACCGGTTAACCTGCCCGAGGGCATTCGGCTGGTGTGCGACGAGAGCCTGCGCGAGTCCAAGCAGTGGGCCTGCGGTGCCAACGAGGTCGATTATCACTTTACCGGTGCCTGCCCCGAGCGCGACTTTACCGTCGACGAGTGGGCCGACCTGGTAACCGTCGTTGCCGGCGATCCCTGCCCGCACTGCGGCAAGCCGCTCTCTGCTGCTCGCGGCATCGAGGTTTCGCAGGTCTTCCAGCTGGGTACCAAGTATTCCGAGGCCATGGGCGCCACCTTTATGGACGAGGACGGCAAGGAGAAGCCGCTTATCATGGGTTGCTACGGCGTGGGCGTGTCCCGCTCGCTTGCTGCCGTCGTGGAGCAGCACAACGACGAGCACGGTATCGTCTGGCCGGTTTCCGTTGCCCCGTACGAGGTCGCTGTGATTCCGCTCGATCCCAAGAAGGAGGAGTGCGCAACCGTCTGCGACCAAATCGTCGAGGGCTTGTGCGCCGAGGGTATCGAGGTCGTCGTCGACGACCGTGACGAGCGTCCCGGCTTTAAGTTTGCCGATAACGACCTTATGGGATTCCCGTATCAGGTGGTGCTTGGCAAGCGTGGCCTTAAGAATGGCACCGTTGAGCTCAAGGACCGTGCCACGGGCGAGCGCGAGGACGTGGCGATTGACGAGGTCGTCGCCAAGGTTGCCGAGCTTGTTAAGGCGGCCCGCCGTTAATCGGCGATTTCACATGTAGTTCGAAATACGGGACGGCCCCGCATTTCTCCAGATCGGGGACATGTGGGGTCGTCCTTTTATCTTGTGGCATGCTCGATATCTAAAAGGAAAACCCCACAGCCCTAATGAGCTGCGGGGTTTTCTTGTGCCTCCGATGCGAAATAAATCGCTCAGATATTACTGATAATCGACGACGTCGATCCAGTTCTTCAGGAACTCATCGTTCACGTTGCGCTTACGAGCGAGCTCGGAAGCGGCGACGATGCTCGTCCACTGACGCACGACCTGCATGGGCATGTCGGCGCGGTCGCAGTAGAGCTCCAAGTAGGCCTCAGCCTGGTCCTTGCTGTTGAGGGCGAAGAGCAGGTAGGTGGTGGCAACGTCGGCAGCAGGGGAGCCCTGGGTGGCGTGTGCCCAGTCGCACACATAGAGCTGGCCGTCGTCGCCGACGATGACGTTGGAGGGGTTGAAGTCGCCGTGGCAGACCTTGAACTCCTTGGTCATGCCGTCCAGACGCTCCTGAAGGTTGTAGCGCGTGGTGGCATTGAGCTGATCAAGGCTGTCGATCATGCGGGCGAACTTGTCGCGCTGACGGTTGAGCAGCGGGGAGGTATAGCCGTGGATCTCGATCTGGAGGTCGACGAACATCTCGAGATACTCACCAAAGCGCTGGGGCTCGGCAGTCATCTTCTCGGCAAGGGTGGTGCCCGGAACCTTCTCGGTCACGAGCGCCCAGCCGTTGGCGTTCTCGAGCTGGGAAACCTCGAGAGCCTTGGGGCTGCGGATGCCGCACTCATTGATGCGGGCAAGATTCAAAGCCTCGTTGAACACGTCGGAGACAGGCTTGGTCTCGTTAAAGACCTTGACAATCTTGTCGCCCAGGTCGTAAACGACCTTGTTGCCACGGCGGACGAGCTCGGTCTTGGAATCGGGTAGCAGCATGGTTGCATCCTTTCAACGATGCGATAGAAGCGACGGCGGGGGTGTGTGAAACACCCGTGCACCCCCGCCGTTAAAAACCGTGCTAAAACTAGCAGACGGCGTAGTCCTGAGGCTCGCGGCCGTAGTAGGCGTCCAGGTAGAGCTCCTTGATCTCACTCATGAGCGGGTAGCGCGGGTTAGCGCCGGTGCACTGGTCGTTGAATGCCTGCTCGGTCATCTCGTCGAGGGTGTCGAGGAAGTACTGCTCGTCAACACCGTAGTCGGCGATGGTCTTCTTGACACCGATGAAGTCCTTGAGCTCCTCGAGCTTCGTGATGAAGTTCTCGAAGACCTCCTTGTCGTCCTTGCCCTCGATGCCGCAGTACTTGGCCATCTCGGCGTAGTTGTGCAGCGCGTTGGGGTAAGGATACTGGGAGAACGTGCCCATCTTGACGGGAGCCTCGGCGGCGTTGTAGCGCATAACGCGGGTCAGGATGACGGCGTTGGCGAGGCCGTGGGGCAGGTGATGGAAGGCGCCGAGCTTGTGAGCCATGGAGTGGTTGAGGCCCAGGAAGGCGTTGGCGAAGGCCATGCCGGCCATGCAGGAGGCGTTGTGCATCTCCTCGCGGGCGTGCGGGTCCTTGGCGCCGTTCGTGAAGCTGGAGGGCAGGTTCTCGAAGACGAGCTTAGCAGCGCGCTCGGAGAGGCCCTTGGTGTAGTCGGAAGCCATGATGGAGACGTAGGACTCGATGGCGTGGGTCATGACGTCGATGCCGGAGGCAGCGGTCAGGCCGCGCGGGGCGGTCATGCAGTTGTCGGCGTCGACGATAGCCATGTTGGGGAGCAGCGCGTAGTCGGCGAGCGGCCACTTGATGCCGGTCTCCTTGTCGGTGATAATGGCGAACGGCGTGCACTCGGAGCCGGTACCCGAAGAGGTCGGGACGGCGACGAAGTAGGCCTTCTTGCCCATCTCGGGGAAAGTGAAGATACGCTTGCGGATGTCCATGAAGTCCATGGCCATGTCCTCAAACTTGCACTCGGGGTGCTCGTACATCATCCACATGATCTTGCCGGCGTCCATAGCGGAGCCACCGCCGACGGCGATGATGACGTCCGGCTCAAAGAGAGCCATCTGCTTGGCGCCGCGACGTGCGCACTGCAGCGACGGATCGGGCTCGACGTCGTAGAAGCAGTCGTGGGCGATGCCCATCTCGTCGAGCTTGGCCTCGATGGCGCGGGTGTTGCCATTCTTGAAGAGGAACTGGTCGGTGACGATGAAGGCGCGCTTCTTGCCCATGACGGTACCGAGCTCGTCGAGGGCGACGGGCGTGGAACCCTTCTTGAAGTAGACCTTCTCGGGAGCGCGGAACCACAGCATGTTCTCACGGCGCTCGGCCACAGTCTTAACGTTGATCAAGTGCTTCACCCCAACGTTCTCGGAGACGGAGTTGCCGCCCCAGGAGCCGCAGCCCAGGGTCAGAGACGGCTTCATGCCAAAGTTGTACAGATCACCGATGCCGCCGTGCGAGGACGGGGTGTTGATGACGATACGGCAGGCCTTCATGACGTGCTCGAACAGACTGATCTTCTCGGCCTGGGCGGGGTGCACGTACAGAGAGGCGGTGTGGCCCGGGCCACCGGCGAGCACCAGGTGCTCGGCCTTGTCGACGGCCTCCTGGAAGTCCTTGGCGTGATACATGGCCAGGACCGGGGAGAGCTTCTCGTGGGAGAACTCTTCCTTGGCGGGGTCGGTGGAGGTGACCTCGGCGATCAGGATCTTGGTCTTGGCGGGAACCTCGATGCCGGCGAGCTCGGCGATCTTGGCGGCAGCCATGCCGGGAATGCGGTGATCGAGGGCGCCGTTCTTGAACATGGCGGCACGCAGGGCCTCCATCTCGGCACCCTGCTTGACGAAATAGCAGCCGCGCTTCTGGAACTCGGCCTTAACCTGGTCATAGATGGTGTCGATGACGGTCACGGACTGCTCGGAAGCGCAGATCATGCCGTTGTCGAAGGTCTTGGAGTGGATGATGGAGTTGACGGCGAGCAGCACGTCGGCGGTGTCGTCGATGACGACCGGGGTGTTACCGGCGCCAACGCCCAGGGCGGGCTTGCCCGAGGAGTAGGCGGCCTTGACCATGCCCGGGCCACCGGTGGCGAGGATGATGTCGACGTCGCGCATGACCATGTTGGTCAGCTCGATGGAGGGGACATCGACCCAGCCGATGATACCCTCGGGGGCGCCGGCCTTGACGGCGGCGTCAAGCACGAGCTTGGCGGCGGCGATGGTGCACTTGGCGGCAGCCGGGTGCGGGGAGATGATGATGGCGTTGCGGGTCTTCAGGCTGATCAGCGTCTTGAAGATCGCAGTGGAGGTGGGGTTGGTCGTCGGGATGACGGCGCCCACGATACCGATGGGCTCGGCGATCTTGGTGATGCCATAAGCCTCGTCGCGCTCCAGGACACCACAGGTCTTGGTGTTCTTGTAAGCGTTGTAGATGTACTCTGCGGCGTAGTGGTTCTTGATGACCTTGTCCTCAAGAACGCCGCGGCCGGTCTCCTCGATGGCCATCTTCGCCAACGGGATACGAGCCTTGTTGGCGGCCATGGCGGCCTCATAGAAGATCTTGTCGACCTGCTCCTGCGTGTACGTAGCAAAAAGCGCCTGGGCCTCTCGCATCTGAGCGAGCTTAGCCTCAAGCGCCTCTACGTTGTCCACAATTGCGGGAGTAGTGTTTTCCGGTGACTTTTTCACCATTTGTGTCTCCTTGCGATCGGAGATTTACCCTACGTCTTGCATGATAGCAAGAAATAATTCGGTAAACGGTAAGATTCCCGTAAAAGGCATACTAAAACGTTTCAATCAACTGAAACGTTTCAACTATAACTATCTGCCTATTGCATTGCCCCGCTCATTGGGGACAGACTTACATGAGTGCTTTCACTCATTTGGGACAGACATGGATTTGCGATTTTGCCGTTCTGGGCCTGTTTTTGGCGCGGATTGGCTATAAATAGGTCACAGGCTCAGCATTTCGCGTTCCTTCTCTCCTTTTAGGTGTTGCCTGTACGGCTTTGAAAGGAGAGACCATGCCCCGATGCGCCCGCGAAATTTCGCTCACCGGCTATTACCACGTCTTTGACCGCGGCAACTCCAAACAGATCATTTTTGAAGACGATTCCGACCGGTATCGTTTCTTATCGGACATCTCGGACAGGTTCGCGTGCCATGACGTGGCGGTGTTGGCCTGGTGCCTTATGGACAACCACTTCCATTTGATGGTTGATGATCCATTTGATAACCTTTCAAAGTCAATGCAGTGCGCGCTGACGGCCTATGCCAAGTATTTCAATGGGAAAACCGGAAGAACGGGCCACCTGTTTGATAATCGCTATTCGCGGGTCGCGGTCGAGTCGGACACGCAGGCGGTGCAGTTACTCGATTATATCCATCTTAATCCCGTGAAAGGCGCGCTCGACTCGCTCGAGGCGTACCGTTGGTCAAGCTATAAGGCATACCAGCTGGGCTACGATCCCTTTGACATCTGTGATGCGGCCCCCCATGCTCGATATTGTCGGGGGTTCCCGTCGCTATTGCGAGCATCTTAAGGAAGTTGCCGCGCGGATCTGGTCAGTTGAAATTCTTCCGCGTCGACGGATTCCCGACGAGGATGCCCTCACCGTCGCACGCGAGGCCCTGCCGAGCATTGATCCTGTGCTGCTCAAGGCCCTGCCGCGCCCCGAACGCGATGCCTGTCTGCTAAGGCTCAGGCGGGCCCATCTCACGGTCAAGCAAATTGCCCGTATCACCGGTATCGGCGCTACAAGCGTAACCAAGGCCACCACAGGCTGGAACGAGGCGGCCTGAGGTGTGGAGTGGGGCCGATCTATGCACTGTGAACTTAGGAAAGCATTCATCTAAGTCTGTCCCCAATGCGTGAAAACACTCATGTAAGTCTGTCCCCAATGAGTGCGAGTAAAAAAGGCGCCCTCCGTAGGTGAGGGCGCCTTTGGTAAGTTCTATGTGAACGCGAGGTCTTTGACCCGGAGAGTCCGAGGTACTTGTTGGTAAGACCTTATTTAGGAGCGCGCAACCTTGCCGGACTTGAGGCAGGTGGAGCAAACGTTCATCTTGCGACGGTGACCATCGACGACGACGTAAACGCGCTGGATGTTGGGGCGGAACTTACGGTTGGTGACGCGGTGAGAGTGGCTGATGGAGCGACCGGCAACGGGGTGCTTACCGCAAACTTCGCAAACTTTGGACATAACTGACCCTCCTTGGGCGACAAACGAACATGTCGCGTTAACAAACAAGCCTGAACTATAGCACAGAAGCAGCTCCCTGTGCGTAATCTACACAGAGATATTCCTCTTTTGGCGATAGTGCTCACGCCACGGCCCTGGACGTAGATCCGATTTGCGTGCAGCAGAGGGGATTATGCCAGCTCGTGCGTGCGTTTTCAAGCTCGTCCCACAAATATATATAGGTTTATGGAGCATTGGGCTCCGTTTACGGATTGTTCTGTATTTATGCTCGCAATTAAGCTCGAGGTTGGCTACACTATCCCTTGACCATTAAAGGGGTACGAGATACCCACATGGAATTACATAGCTGCCAAAGAGCAGCCCTTCCTGTGGGTGTCTGGTCCGCTTTAAGCGGTCGGGCATCTATTTTTTTGACTGTGTCAGCAGTCAAGACATGTGAGGAAGGAGATCGATGGGCACGACTTCCCCCAAGGCGGTCATCATGGACGAGACCGCCGTCAATCGAGCGATGACCCGCATCGCGCACGAGATTCTCGAGCGCAACGAGGGCTGTGAAGACCTCGCTCTGGTCGGCATCGTCACGCGCGGCGACCTTCTGGCAAAGAAGCTCGCCGAGGAGATCAAGGAGATCGAGGGCGTCGACGTTCCGCTCGGCAGCCTGGACATCAGCTTCTACCGCGATGACTATGCGACCAATTTCGCTCCCGCGATCCACGCTACCAACATTCCCTTCAGCGTCGACGGCAAGCGCGTCGTGCTGGTGGACGACATCCTGTATACGGGCCGTACTATCCGCGCCGCTCTGGACGCCGTTATGGACCTGGGCCGTCCGAGCCGCATCGAGCTGGCAGTTCTCGTTGACCGCGGTCACCGTGAGCTCCCCATCTCGCCGGACTTTGTCGGCAAGAACGTTCCCTCGTCGCATGAGGAGAACGTGCACCTATATATGAAGGAAGTAGACGGCCGCACCGCTGTCGAGATTAACGACGTCGCGCCGGGTTCCCACGTGGGCTCCGCGCCGCTGGGAGGTGAGTAGTACCGTGGCGTTCAACCATAAGCACCTGATCGACATTACCGAGTACTCCGAAGAGGACATCAAGCTCATCCTCGAGACCGCCAAGGCGTTCTCTGAGGTCAACGAGCGTGCGATCAAGAAGGTCCCCACGCTCAAGGGCAAGACCATCGTCAACATGTTCAACGAGCCCTCGACGCGCACCCGCAGCTCCTTCGAACTCGCCGAGAAGCGTCTTTCGGCCGACAGCCTCAACTTTGGCGGCTCCTCGACCTCCACGGTCAAGGGCGAGAGCCTCGTCGACACCGTCGAGACCCTCAACGCCTACAAGATTGATTGCATCGTCGTTCGCGATAAGCACGCCGGTGCTCCCTACATCGTCACGCAGAACTCGCCCGCGAGCGTCATCTGCGCCGGCGACGGCAAGCACAACCACCCCACGCAGGCCCTGCTCGACCTGTACACCATCTGGGAGCACAAGGGTGACTTCCACGGTCTGAAGGTCGCCGTCGTAGGCGATATCGCGCACTCCCGCGTCTGCGGCTCGCTGATCCCCGCCCTTAAGATTATGGGCTGCGAGACCTATGCCGTCGCCCCCGGCACGCTGCTGCCGCCGTCGCCCGAGGTCCTGGGCTGCGACCACGTGACGAGCGACCTCGATTCCGTCCTGCCCGAGCTGGACGTCGTCTACATGCTGCGCGTGCAGCAGGAGCGCCTCGAGGGTGCCCCGTTCCCGACCATTCGCGAGTACCACAAGCTCTTCGGCCTGACCAAGGACCGCGAGAAGCTCATGAAGCCCGACGCGATCATCTGCCACCCGGGCCCCATCAACCGCGGCGTCGAGTTCGACTCCTATATGGCCGACCACCCGCAACGCTCCGTCATCCTGGAGCAGGTCTACGCCGGTATCTGCGTGCGTATGGCTATCCTGTATCTGCTGCTTGGAGGTGCCGATAATGGCCTTGCTTCTTAAGAATGCCCACGTCGTCGACCCGTCCGTCGAGCTTGACGGTGTCGTTGACGTCCTGATTGACGGCGATAAGATCGCCGAGGTCGGCGAGAATCTCGCCGTCGAGGGAGCCGAGGTCCGCGACCTTTCCGGCAAGTACCTCGTCCCCGGCCTGGTGGATATGCACGTTCACCTTCGCGAGCCTGGCTTCGAGGTCAAAGAGGACATCGAGAGCGGCACCCGCGCTGCTGCCAAGGGCGGCTTCACCGGCGTGTGCGCCATGCCAAACACCGACCCCGTTACCGATAACGGAACCGTCGTTGAGTTCGTCAAGTCCCGCGCTGCCGAGGTCGGCCACTGCCGCGTCTATCCTTCTGGTGCTATGACTCGCGGCCTTAAGGGCGAGGCTATGTCCGAGATGGGCGATATGGTCGCCCACGGCGCCGTCGCCTTCACCGATGACGGTCGCGGCGTGCAGGGTGCGGGCATGCTCCGTCGCTGCATGGACTACGGCAAGATGTTCGGCAAGGTCTTTATGAGCCACTGCCAGGACGAGGATCTGGTCGGCCACGGCCAGATCAACGAGGGCAAGGTCTCGACCCGTCTGGCCCTCGAGGGTTGGCCGGCCGCCGGCGAGGAGCTTCAGATTGCCCGCGACATCGAGATTGCCAAGCTGACCGGTGCCAAGCTGCACATCCAGCACATCTCCACCGCTCATGGCCTGGAGCTCGTGCGTGCCGGTAAGGCTGCCGGTGTCCAGGTGACCTGCGAGGCCACCCCGCACCACATGTTCCTGACCGAGAACGACCTGGACGAGACCTACAACACCTCGCTCAAGGTCAATCCGCCGCTGCGCACCGACGAGGATGCCGAGGCCATCCGTCAGGGTGTCATCGACGGTACCGTCGACGCTATCGTTACCGACCACGCTCCCCACACCCCGTGGGAGAAGGCCCGCGAGTTCGAGCTCGCGCCCTTTGGAATGATTGGCCTCGAGACTTCGCTGTCGCTCGTGCTCACTGAGCTGGTCAACACGGGCAAGATGAGCGTGAGCCGCATGGTCGAGCTCATGGCCATCAAGCCGCGTGAGATTCTGGGCCTCGATCAGGTTCAGGTCAAGGCGGGCTCTGTCGCCGACCTGACCGTGTTCGACCCCTCCGCAACCTGGACGGTTGGCGAGGACGGTTACGAGTCGCGCGCCGAGAACTCCGGTTTTGCCGGCCGCACGCTCACCGGTCGTGCCACCGATGTATTTGTCGGTGGCAAGCAGACGCTCGCCGACGGCTGCATCTGCTAGCATAGCCTTATCGCTTTTGTGCGCGGCGCCCTTGCGGTGCCGCGCTTTCTGTTCGCCTGAACCATGCAACCGCATGGGGGATTGGAGCGTCTATGCCCACACCTTCCACTGCACGCATGCACGACTTCGAGGTCGTCTCGAACCGGGAGATCGCCGACGGCATCTTCTCGCTCGTCATCTCGGCCCCCAAGCTTGCAAGTGCGCTCAAGCCCGGTCAGTTTGTGAACATCGCCGTCCCCGGCGATGCGTCTTCTCTGCTTCGTGTGCCCTTGAGTTTCTACCGCGCCGACGCCGAGGCCGGCACCGTCGAGCTGTGGTACGCCGTCGTGGGCGACGATACCCGCCGTTTGTCCCAGATGGGCCCTGGCTCCACCTCTAACCTGTTGGGCCCCGGTGGCCGTGGCTGGATGGTACCCGAGGGCACCAGGAAGGCACTGCTCGTCGCCGGTGGCATCGGCGTTCCGCCTGTGCTGTGTCTTGCCGGCATGCTTGCCGAGCAGGGTGTTGATGTGGACGTGTGCCTGGGCTTTGGCACCGCTTCCAAAGTCGTGGGTGTCGATGAGTTCCGTGCGCTGGGCGCCACGGTTAACGTGTGCACCGACGACGGTTCGCTCGGCACGCACGGTTTTTGCACCGATCCGGCAGCCGAGCTGCTTGGAGAGGGCGGCTACGACTACGTCGCCAGCTGCGGCCCCGCCGTCATGATGAAGAAGGTCGCCGCCGCTGCCGCCGAGGCCGGTGTGTACTGCGAGGTGTCGCTCGAGCGCATGATGAGCTGTGGCTTTGGCGCCTGCAACACCTGCAATGTCGAGACGGTTGACGGTATGAAGGGTGCTTGTATGTGCGGCCCCGTGTTCGATGCTTCCAAGGTGGTGGTCTTCTAGTGGGTACCGTGAACATGGCCGTCGATTTCGGCGGCGTCAAGATGAAGAACCCCATTAACACCGCAGCCGGTACCTTTGGCTACGGTTGGCAGTTCCAGAACTTCTTTGATGTTTCCCAGCTGGGCGCCATCACTACCAAGGGTTGCGCTGCCGAGCCCTGGCCCGGCAATCCCGCGCCCCGCATGGCCGAAATTCCCGGCGGTATGATCAACTCCGTGGGTCTTCAGAACCCCGGCGTGGCCGCCTTTGCCCGCGAGTCCGGTCCGTGGCTCGAACAGCTGTCCAAGGACGGCTGCCAGGTCATCTGTCAGGTTGCCGGTCACTCCGTTGACGAGTTTGTCCGCGCACTCGAGATGTATGTCGAGCTATGCCCCTGGGCTGCCGGCTACGAGATCAACGTGAGCTGCCCCAACATCGCCGCCGGCGGTGCCGCCATGGGCTCCACGCCCGAGGGCGCCTCTTCCGTCATGGCCGCCTGCCGCAAGGTGACTGATAAGCCGCTGTTCGTGAAGATGGCGCCGGTCAACGTCGCTGAGATCGCCAAGGCCCTCGAGGCTGCCGGCGCCGACGGCCTTTCGGTCATCAACTCCATCCAGGGCATGGCCATCGACGTCCATACCCGCAAGTCCCGCGTGGCCAAGCCCAAGGGCGGCCTTTCGGGCCCGCTGTGCCACCACATCGCCGTGCGCATGGTCTGGGAGGTTGCCCAGGCCGTCGATATCCCCATCAACGGTGTCGGCGGTGTCATGACTGGCGAGGATGCGGCTGAGTTTATCCTGGCCGGCGCCACCTGCGTGTCGGTCGGCATGGCCAACTTCGTCGATCCGTGTGCTTCGCTTAAGATCGCGCATGAGCTCGAGGCCTGGGCCGAGTCCCAGGGCGTAAAGGACATCAACGAGCTGGTGGGTGCTTTCGAATGCTAGAGAATGATGCCCGCGACCGTGTTATCGTCGCCCTCGACTGCGACCGTGAGCGCGCGCTCGAGCTCGCCCACGAGCTTTCGGGCCATGCCACCTGGCTCAAGGTCGGCATGACGCTCTATTACGCTGAGGGTCCCCAGATCGTCAAGACCTTTAAGGACCTTGGCTTTAAGGTCTTCCTCGACCTTAAGTTCCATGACATTCCGCATCAGGTGCGCGGTGCCGCCCGCTCGGCCTCGCTTGCCGGTGCTGATCTGCTTTCGGTTCACGGCTTGGGTTCGGGCGCCATGCTCGCTGCCTGCCGCGAGGGTGCCGAGGAGGCGCGCGAGGACCGCGCCAAGCTCGTCGCCATCACCGTGCTCACGAGCATGAATCAGGATGCCTTGAGCGAGATCGGCGTCGAGTCGCCCGTGGCCGAGGAGGCCGCCCGCTTGGCAAAGCTTGCTCAGGCCAACGGCATCGATGGCATCGTGTGCTCACCGATGGAGGCTCACGACATGCGTGAGCTGCTGGGTCCTGATGCCCTGATCGTGACTCCGGGTGTGCGTCCGGTGGGTGCCGCCCTTGGTGACCAGTCCCGCGTGGCGACGCCTTCCCAGGCTATCGAGCGTGGCGCAAGCCACATTGTGGTGGGCCGTCCCATCACCGGTGCCGACGATCCGGTTGCCGCCTTTGACGCCATCGTCGCCGAGCTGGTCGAAAACGTCGCGTAAAAGATTCCCCTAAGTCACCACTTTTGGGTCTCATTAGCACAAAATAGCCCCTGTGCCTGCGTAAACTTTCCCATCCTTTGTGTGGAATCGCAGGTCAGGGGCTTAACTTTGGGCGCAGTATATTGCACTTTTTGCGGGTATCGTCTAACCTATGGAGCCGCGATTAGGCTTTTTGTGCGTTCTACGTGCTAAAATGCCAATTATTGAATCAGATATAACCCAACTATTTGGAGGTACGAATGGCACTCCCTCAGCTTACCGACGAGCAGCGCAAGCAGGCTCTTGAGAAGGCTGCTGCCGCACGTCACGCCCGCGCTGAGCTTCGCGAGCAGATCAAGAAGGGCGAGAAGTCCCTCGAGTCCGTGCTCAACTCCGATGACCCCATCGCTTCCCGCATGAAGGTTTCCACCCTCATCGAGTCTCTCCCCGGTTATGGCAAGGCCAAGGCCGCCAAGATCATGGAGGAGCTCGGTATCTCCGCTACTCGTCGCGTCCAGGGCCTCGGTGTCCGTCAGCGCGAGCAGCTCCTCGAGCAGCTGACCAAATAAGTGAGCGCTCAGGATTCCAAGCTCTTTGTGATTTCTGGACCGTCAGGCGCAGGCAAGGGTACGCTCGTCACTCGTGTGCGCGAGCGCCGCTCGAACCTGGGTCTGACGGTTTCGGCTACCACGCGAGCACCACGCAAAGGTGAGGTCGACGGCGTCAACTACTTTTTTCTGACGCGCGAGGAGTTCGACCGCCGCGTGGCAAACGGTGAGTTTGTTGAGTGGGCCGAGGTCCACGGTAACTGCTACGGCACGTTGGTGAGCGAGGTCACATCCAAGCTCGCCTCGGGCTCGTCTCTGATTTTGGAGATCGATGTCCAGGGCGCCCTGCAGGTGAAGGAGCGTTTCCCCGAGGCCGTGCTGATCTTTATCAAGCCGCCTTCGCTTGAGGTGCTCCGCGAGCGTCTAGTCGGTCGCGGTACCGAGACGCCCGAGACGATTGAGCTGCGTATGGCAAACGCCGCCGATGAGCTTGCCCTTGCCGACCGCTACGACGACGTCGTGGTGAATGACGATCTCGACCGCGCGACCGATGAGCTCGTTCGCGTTCTCGATATGCATGAAAGGATCTGAGGTCCGTGTCCGTTGTAAAGCCTTGCATTGACGATCTTCTGGAGAAGACCGATCACAACCGCTTCCTGCTCGCTTCGCTTGCCTCCAAGCGCGCCTGCGACATCAATAGCATGCTGCGTGGCCAGCACAACCGCGTGCTTGCCGTCCAGGATGTCGATGACATCACCATCGGGCTTTCCGGTGCCGATACCATCTCGATGGCTATGGACGAGATTGTCGACGGCGACATCTCTTACGACGAGGCCCGTTACGAGAAGGCGCTCGGCCACAAGGTTGCTGAAGCCTAAATGGCGGCTCGCGTCTGCCTAGTCCACTATCACGAGGTTGGGCTGAAGGGCAAGAACCGCGCACATTTTGAGCATATCCTCATGGATAACATCAAGGCGGCCTTGGCCGCCTTTTCCGTGAACGCCGTGTCTCGAATTTCCGGTTATATCCTCGTGACCTTTAACGAGCATCAGGCCGACGAGGCGGCGCGTGTCATCCGCACCGTCCCCGGCGTTGCCCGTGTCTCCCTGGCCTATCACACCAACCGCGACCCGCAGGAGTACTGCGCCGCCGCCGTGAAGGCGCTGCGCGAGTTTGGTTCCTTCGATTCGTTTAAGGTGCATGCCAAGCGCTCCAATACCGACTATGAGCTTACCTCGATCGATATCAATCGACAGGTTGGCGAGGTGCTGTGTGAGGCGTTTCCCGATAAAAAGGTCCAGATGCACGACCCCGACGCGATGGTGCACGTTCTGGTGGTTCAGGGTAGTGTCTACGTGTACGCGCGCTCCGAGCGCGGCGTTGGCGGCCTTCCGGTGGGTTCTGCCGGCAAGGTCGTGACGCTTCTGTCGTCGGGTATCGATTCTCCGGTGGCGACCTGGATGCTCGCGCGTCGCGGCGCGGTGTGCGTGCCGGTGCATTTCTCCGGTCGTCCGCAGACGCCCGACACGAGTGAATACCTGGTGCAGGACATCATCCGTGCGCTTGAGCCGGGTGTCCAGATCGGCCGCCTGTACGTGGTGCCGTTTGGCGACTGCCAGCGTGAGATTTCGGTCACCTGTCCCAGCAACCTGCGCGTGATCATGTATCGTCGCATTATGTATTCGGTTGCCGAGCGCATCGCGCACATCGAGGGCGCCAAGGCCATCGTTACGGGCGAATCGCTTGGGCAGGTTGCCTCTCAAACGCTTGAGAACATCATGGCTGTTAACGAGGCCGTGAAGATCCCCGTGTTCCGCCCTCTCATCGGTTCGGACAAGCAGGAGATCATCGCGCGCGCTGAGGAGATCGGTACGTTCGATATCTCGACTGAGGCCGCTCCCGACTGCTGCACGCTATTTATGCCGCGCCGTCCCGAGACGCACGCTAAACTCGATGCTGTGCATGAGGCCTGGGAGTTGTTCGATCACGAGGAGATGATCGAGCGCCTGCTCAAGCAGACCGAGTACATCGACTTCGAGAGCAACACGTATAAGGCCCCTAAGACCTTAAAGCGCAAACATTCGGAGCTTGCTCCGCGTGAGATTTACCAAGATCACGAGTAATTTTGTGCATAGACCGACGATGCGTCTGCATCGTCGGTCTTTTGCTATCTGGGCATTTTGCGGCTAAGTGTTCATTTGCTGACGCGTGCTTGAATATATGGACAGATTTGTGCAAGGTTTTGGTCAGCTTTTGGTTTGACCGCTAAAACCGGTTTTGGAGCGTGGCTGTTGCAGGGCTCTTTTCCTGGCACGATGTTGTTGGGAGGTTTTGCTATGGCGCAGCGCGAACAACACGAACGGGTCAAACGGATGGACCGCTTGGCGGACAAGCTGCTCGGTCATAAGGCAGTGGTGATGGCGATACTGGTTGTCATTGCGATGGCGAGCGGCTTGGCGATGGCGAACCTTGGCGGCGGTGCTAGCGGCGTGTCTTTTGAGCGGACTGATGGTTCGGGCTCGTTGGTGGAGCCGGGATCCGGCGATGCTTCGAGCGGAAAGACATCCGAAGGCTCTTCGCCTAAGGCGTCTGCTGCGGCAGAGGTCTATGTCGATGTTGATGGCGCCGTTGTGTCGCCCGGCGTATATCGTCTCAGGGACGGCGCGCGGGTGGCTCAGGCGATTGATGCCGCCGGCGGGCTGGCGCCCGAGGCAGACGTTACGGGGCTCAATCGGGCATCTAAGGTCACTGATGGACAAAAAATCCATGTTCCAACGGTAGGGGAGCAGCAGGCGTCCATTGCGGAGGCCGGTGTTGATGGTGGGGTTTCCGCATCATCGGGCGCGGGTGGCGCAACAGGCCTAGTAAACATCAATACGGCAAGCGCAGAAGAGCTGCAGACGCTTTCGGGCATCGGCCCCTCCATGGCCCAGTCGATTATCGATGAGCGGACAAAGAACGGTGCTTTTTCTTCGGTTGACGATCTGATGCGTGTGTCGGGAATCGGCGAGAAGAAGCTTGCCAAAATCAAAGATTCCATCTGCGTATGAGTGCGACCGAGCGCGAGCACGTGATGCCTCCGCGGCCCCTGATGCCGTGGACGATGGCCCTGTGTGCCGGCATGTGCGTGAGCTGCGCCTTGGTGCTCAGCATAGCCGCTGATGCGCTGCTGAGGGAGCAGGCGACGACGGTCGGGCCGCTATGGGCCATTCCCGTTGCGGCAGCGGTTTTCGTTGTGCTGGCTCACTCTTGTGCGCGGCTTGCCCCTTTGAAGCGGTGGCTGTATGCCGCGTCCGTCGGTCTCGTGGCGGGAGCGGTCGTCTCGGCGTGGTGGGCTGTGGGTGCGCTCAGCGCCTCGAAGGCGCTCGACGGTCGAGCGGCAAGCGGCCTCGAGTTTGTCGTGCAGGGTGATCCATCCATAAACGACGACGTGTATTCCTATACCTGCGAGGCACGCGCGGACGGTAAGAACTTGGCAACGGTTCGCCTATCGTGTGATCGTGAGCTCAAGGTCGGGGCGCACGTGCGTGTTATCGGTCGCGTTTCACGTATTGAGAACGATGCATATGGACGATCGCGCGTGCTCCGAGGCGAGGTGCGCAAGGTTAAAGCCGTTCGAGTCGTGTCGGTCGATGAGGGCTCTCCGGTGCCGCTGCTTCGGCTGAGAAATGGGCTGCTTGCGTCCATCGCGCCTGCGACCGACCCGGCGCGTGCGCTCATAGCCGGTGTCGTCTGCGGTCGTTCGGCCGAGCTGCGCGCCCAGCCGGCGGGCGACTGGTTTTCGGTGACGGGAACGGCACATCTTATCGCCGTCTCGGGCAGCCATTTGGCTATCGTGGGGTTTGTAATCGAGGGTGTATTGCAAAAGACTCGGTGCTCACGTGGGCTTCAGCGGGCCATATTGGCGATAACGCTTGTGGGCTATGCTGCCTTTACGGGCGCGTCTCCCTCGGCCGTGCGTGCGTGCTGCATGGTGTTCGTGACGCTTGTCGTAAACGGCGCGGGGCGTCGTCGGCACGGCGCATCGGCACTCTTCGTAACCATGTCCATCTTTGTGCTACTGCGGCCGACGGTGCTGTTCGAGATGGGCTTTCAACTCTCGTGTGCCAGCGTCTTAGCCATTCTGTGCTTTTGTCCCTATGCGACCTACGCTTTGGGTGAGCTAGGTGTGCCATCAGGCGTTGTCAGCGTGCTTTCCGTCACGCTGTGCTCACAACTGGCGACACTTCCCATTACCATTCCTGCCTTCGGTACGTTCTCGCTCATTGCTCCGCTGGCAAATGCGGTCATCGGTCCGGTGGTGAGCGTACTGCTCGCTGTGTCGATCGTGCTGGTTCCCTTTTCGTTCGTGGCACCGTTGCGGACTTGGGCGCTCGTTGTGCCCATGATTGCCGCCCGTTGCGCGCTGTTCTTCGAGCAGCTGTTTGCCGCCGTGCCGGGTGCATCCGTGAATGTGCCGCCCGATAGCATGTGGATTTACTTAGTGCCGTGTTTTCTGGTGGTTCTGCTGGTCTGGTGGCCGCGTCCCCGTGCACGTCCTATGGCGGTGGGGCTTGTATGCCTGGTGCTTTTGGCTGCGATTCCGTACGTCTACTGGGATCGATTCGCTCCGCCTTCGGTGACGGTGCTCGATGTGGGCCAGGCCGATGCGATTCTTATCCGCCAGGGCAGCGCAGTTGCACTCGTCGACTGCGGACTCGACGAGCGCGTGGTGGCGGCGTTGGTTCGCAATAACGTGCACCATATCGACGCCGTCTTTGTGACGCATTGGGATGAGGACCACTGGGGTGGTCTGCCTGCCGTGCTCGAACAGTTTTCGGTCGGAACGATTGCCGTGGCGGCGGATGCGCTGGAGGATGCTCCTGCCGAGGTATTGAACCGACCTGGCGTGGAGTATCGGCAGGTGCGCCGTGGGGATACGGTCGACATCGGCTCATTTTGCGCTCGCGTGATGTGGCCATTCGAGTTCGTGGATGGCGAGGGAAATGAGGACTCGCTTGTCCTGCTGCTCTCTTATGTTCAGGAAGGCAAGGGCCTGCGAATACTTCTCACCGGTGATGCCGAGCTCGACCAAGAGCGGGAATTCGTGCAGGAGGTGGGGGATATCGATGTCCTTAAACTTGGGCATCACGGCTCCAAGGTTTCAGTCGATGGCGAGGTGCTGGACGTCCTGAAGCCCGAGCTTTCTCTCGCAAGCGCCGGTGAGGGGAATCGATACGGCCATCCGTCCGATGCCTGCATCGATGCCGTTAAGGAAGCGGGTGGTGTGTTCGCGTGTACCATCGAACACGGCGACATTACCGTCACACCGACTGCGAATGGCTTTGCGATGCGATGCCAGCGACCGTGACGACGTCGTTGGCGTGTGGTGGGTCCCTGGGCTAGAATGGCACGGAACGAATACGAAGGCCTGCGGGAGGGGAGCGCAATGTCCGAAACCGGTTTGCTGCCGGCATATCTGATCGTCGGTACCGACGGAGTTAAGCGCGACCACGCCGTCTCGCGTATGAAAGCGCGTCTGGAAAAATCGGGTATGGTCGAGTTCAACCTCGACGAGCGCGACATGACCAAGGACCCCGATATCGAGTCTATTATCGGATCGCTTAACACCTTTCCCATGGGCAGCGAGTTTCGATTGGTAATCCTTGATGGCTGCTCAAAGCTCGCCAAAGCGGTTTCGGAGCCGCTCGTCGAGTATCTGGCGAGTCCCAGCCCCACAACGGTCTGCCTCATCATCGCCGACTCGCTTGCCAAGAACACGCGCCTGTATAAGGCGATCGCCAAGATCGACAAGAAGGCCGTGATCGATTGCTCCGGCACCAAGCGCTGGGAGCTACCGCGCCGCGTGCAGCAGATGGCGACGCAGCACGGCAAGTCGATCTCGATGGCGGCCGCCGAGGAACTCGTCTCGCGTTCGGGCGAAAACACGCGCATGCTCGATAACGACTTGGCTAAGCTTGCCCAGATGGTCGAGGCGCCCCAGATTGAGCTTGCCGACGTTGAGCGCTGGATTGTACGTACGGCCGAGATCCAACCCTGGGACTTCCTCAACGCCGTCTCGGCTCGCGATATGCGGCGTTCGCTCGAGCTCTTTAAGCTCCTGCCCTCCAAGAGCTACGTGTGGACTTACACATTGCTGTGCGGTCGCATTCGCGAGCTGATCGTCGCCAAGGCGCTCGACGCGCGTGGGCAGGGTCGCGAGCTGGCCGTAACGCTCAAGCTCCAGTCCTGGCAGGTCAAGAATCACCTTACCTGGGCGCGTCGTTTTTCGATGACCGAGCTCGTCGCAGCGCTCGAGGGTGCCGTTGATGTGGAGCTCGCGCTCAAGGGTTCGGCCGATTCTCAGACGGCGCTTTTGCTCTGGATTACGAACATCTTGAGAAAATCGTGATGATACCTGCCTATTTGACAAATTCGTTCTATCCCTTTGAGAGGGAGCGTGCTATAGTAGGCGCTTGCATGACCTCACCGTGTCTCAGAGGTGTCATACATTTTTTGCAAGGAACTCGAAAGGAACTCCAGAAGTGGCAAACATCAAGTCTCAGAAGAAGCGTATCCGCACCAATGAGGCAGCTCGCATGCGTAACAAGGCTGTCAAGTCCGAGCTCAAGACGCTGACCAAGCACGTCCAGTCCGCCGTCGCCGAGGGCGACGCCGAGAAGGCCCAGGCTGCCCTCAAGACCGTCACCAAGCGTCTCGACATGGCTGCCGCCAAGCATGTTATCCACAAGAACCAGGCTTCCAACCGCAAGTCCGGTCTTGCCAAGCTCGTGAACAGCATCAACGCCTAAGTTGTAAATTTCACACCACACAGATTACGCGCATAAATGGAGCCTGTTTTATGGAACAGGCTCCATTTTTTGTACCGCTCGGGTAAGATAGTCCGCATGAATACTTCAATTGACATTTCCCACATCCGCAACTTCTCGATCGTTGCGCACATCGACCATGGCAAGTCCACGATCAGTGACCGCATCCTCGAGCTCACCCATACCGTCGACGAACGCGACATGGAGTCGCAGCTGCTCGACACCATGGATATCGAGCGCGAGCGCGGCATTACGATCAAGTCCAATGCCGTCCGCGTTTCCTATGACGCCGACGATGGTGAGACGTATCAGTTCAATCTGATCGATACGCCGGGCCACGTTGACTTTACCTACGAGGTCTCGCGTTCTCTGGCCGCCTGCGAGGGCGCGGTGCTCGTCGTCGATGCCACCCAGGGTGTCGAGGCGCAGACCGTCTCCAACGCGACGCTCGCCATGAACGCCAACTTGGACATTGTTCCGGCCATCAACAAGATCGACCTTCCCTCGGCGCATCCCGACGAGGTTAAGACCGAGATCGAGGATGACCTGGCGATCCCTGCCGATGATGCCGTGTGCGTCTCGGGCAAGACCGGCGAGGGCATCCACGATCTGCTGGAGTCCATTGTCTTTTTGATCTCTCCGCCCAAGGGCGATGCGAACGCGCCGCTCAAGGCACTCATCCTGGATTCGTACTTCGACGAGTATCGTGGTGTCGTCGCCACGGTGCGCGTCTTTGACGGCTCTATCAAAAAGGGCGATACCCTGCTTATGATGCAGGTCAAGGGCGACTTTTTGGTCGACGGCGTGGGCGTCAAGCGTCCTGCCGAGACCCCGGTCGACGCGCTGACGGTCGGCGAGGTTGGCTATGTGGTCACGGGTCTGAAGGACCCCGAGGCTGTGCGCGTGGGCGATACCCTTACGTGGGCTTCCAACCCCTGTCCCGAGCCTCTGCCGGGCTACCGCGAGGCCAAGCCCATGGTCTACACGGGCCTGTTCCCGATCGACAACAAGGACTACGAGAACCTGCGCGACGCGCTCGATAAGCTGCACGTCAACGATCCGTCGTTGGTGTGGGAGCCCGAGACGTCGGTGGCGCTCGGTTTCGGCTTCCGCGTGGGCTTCCTGGGCCTGCTGCACATGGAAGTCGTCAAGGAACGCCTGGAGCGCGAGTTCAACCTGGACCTCATTGCCACGAGTCCCTCGGTCGACTATCACGTCTACAAGACCGACGGCGAAATGATCGATGTCCGCAGTCCGCAGGACCTTCCCGAGGCCACGCGCATCGAACGTATCGAGGAACCCTACCTCAAGGCAAAGATCATCTGTCCGCCTGAGTACACGGGTGCCGTCATGCAGCTCGCCATCGAGCACCGCGGCGTCACAACCGACATGATCCACCTGACGAGCAAATCGGTCGAGATGCGCTTCGATATGCCGCTCGCCGAGCTCATCTTGGACTTCTTCGATCAGCTCAAGAGCCGCACCAAGGGCTATGCCTCGCTCGACTACGAGTTCAACGAGTACCGTCCCTCCGAGCTCGTGAAGCTCGATATTTTGCTTTCGGGCGACGAGGTGGACGCGCTTTCGTTTATCGTCCATAAGGACAAGGCATATGGCCTGGCCCGTGGCCTGTGCGACAAGCTCAAGGAGATCATCCCGCGTCAGCTGTTCGAGGTGCCCATCCAGGGTGCTATCGGCAACAAGATCATCGCCCGTTCCACCGTCAAGGCGCGTCGCAAGGACGTTCTTGCTAAGTGCTACGGCGGCGATATCTCGCGTAAGCGCAAGCTGCTCGAGAAGCAGAAAGAGGGCAAGAAGCGTATGAAGGCCATCGGATCGGTCGAGGTCCCGCAGGAGGCGTTTATGGCGATCCTCAAGGTGGACGAGTAGGTCCATGGCGCTTTCTGAATACAGCAAGCGGCTGCTGGGTGCCTATGCCGAGCAGCCGTTCCTTATGGCTCCCATGGCGGGCGTGACCGACCCCGCCTATCGCATCATGTGTCGCCGCCGCGGTGCCAACCTTGCCTACAGCGAGATGGTGAGCGTGGCGGGTCTTGCCTATGCCAGCAACAAGACCTGGCGCCTGGTGCTACCGGCCGACGAGGAGCAGCAGATTTGCGTGCAGCTCTTTGGCTCCAAGCCCGAGCAGTTTGCGAGCGCCGTCGTCGCCGTCGAGGAGCGCGTTGGCGATCGCCTGTCGCTCATCGATATCAATATGGCATGCCCCGCCCGCAAGGTTGTCACCAAGGGCGAGGGTTCGGCGCTCATGCGCACGCCCGACCTGGCGGAGAAGATCGTCGAGGCCACGGTTGGCGCGGCGCACGTGCCCGTGACCGTCAAGATTCGCAAGGGCTTTTATGCCGAGGACCGCAATGCCGCGACATTTGCCCAGATGCTTGAGAGTGCAGGGGCTGCCGCAGTCGCCGTGCATGGTCGTTGCGCCACGCAGCTCTACACGGGCCAGGCCGATTGGTCGGTCGTCGATGAGGTTGCCGACGCTGTCGAGATTCCCGTGATTGGTTCGGGCGATGTGTTCTCGGCCGAGGACGCTGCTGAGCATCTGCACGGCTCGGGTGCCAGCGCGGTGTTTATCGCGCGCGGCATCTACGGCAATCCGTGGGTGTTCGGCGATGCCCGAGCCCTTGCACTCGATGGCACGCCGGTTCCTTCTCGCTCCTCGGTCGAGCGCCTGGAGGCTCTGCGCGAGCACCTGACGTTGACGCACGAGCTTCTGCCGCTCATGTCGCGTGCTCGCACGTACGCAAGCTGGTACTTAAAGGGCATGCCCCATGCCGCCGCCTGGCGCGCTCAGGTGGTGCGTTGCTCTACGTACGAGGAGTTTATGGCGCTGGTCGATGATATCGAGCGCGACGTGGTGGCCTGCGAGGCCGCGCTTGCCGCCGGCGAGTCGGTGCCTGCTCATCCGCTGGAGGCCTAACGGTGGCCGTTACCGCGCTGTACGTGCACGTGCCGTTTTGCGCTCAAAAGTGCCGGTACTGCGACTTTGACTCGCGCAGCTTTGCTGCGTGTGATTTGGATGCCGCGCTTGATTCCTATTTTGAGCAGTTGTATGCGCGCCTCGATTCCTTTAGCGACGCCGGGGCGCTTGCGCAGGTCCGCACGGTCTATACTGGCGGCGGCACGCCATCGCTGGCAGGGGAGCGCCTGGTGGAACTTGCCCGGCGTATCTCCATGTGGTGCAAACCCGTTGAATTTACTTGCGAAACCAATCCTGAGTCCCTGACCGCTGAGCTCGCCACCGCGCTTGCCGAGGCGGGTGTCACGCGCATCTCTCTGGGCGTGCAAACCCTCGACAATACCGAGCTGGCTGCTATTGGCCGCATTCACGATGCTAATCGGGCACTTGCGGCTATCGCGACGGTGAAGGATGTTGGGCTCGATGTGTCGTGCGACCTTATGTGCGGGCTTCCCGGACAGACTATGGCGAGCTGGCAGCATACGCTCGATGGCGTGCTTGAGGCGGCCCCGCACCATGTGTCGGTCTATCCGCTCACGCTCGAGGAGGGCACGCCGCTGTACCGCATGGTGTGCCGTGACGAGTCGCTTGAGCCCGATGAGGATTTCCAGGCCGCATGCATGGACGTTGCGCGCCAGCGGCTGAGTTCGGCCGGCTACCATCCGTATGAGGTGGCGAGCTACGCGCTCGATGGGCATGAATGTGCCCATAATATCGCCTACTGGACTGGTCGGGGCTACCTGGGCCTGGGTCGTTCTGCCGCGGGCATGCTCGACGACGAGGATTTCGACCGCTTGGCTGGACTGTTTCCCGGCGTGGCTCCCCGTGGTGACTTTCACCGCGTGCGTTTGGTACAACGCGACGATGCCGCGACGATGTTTGATGCCGAGTATCTGTCGCGGCGCGAGGCGGCGGCCGAGGACCTGATGCTCGCTTGTCGCATGACGCGCGGTGTTGATTCCGACCTGTTGGTTCGCGCGTCTCGTGTCATCCCTGCCGATGAACTGGCAGCGGCTTGTGATCGCGCTCTTGAGCTTGGGCTTGCCACTTGGGTGCCCGAGCACGGTGATACCCATGCGGGGCCTATCGCCTCTGTCGATGTCATCGCTGGCCGCACCTGTGCCCGTCTGGCGCCGACCCATCTGGGCTGGCTCGATGGAAATGTTCTGTTCGAGCTGTTTTGGGATCTAGCTTAGGCCACTCGGGTAGAATTACCGGAATATATACGCTGCTGTGAGCAGGAGGTTGCCGCGCATGGCGACGATGAACGAAAAAGATTACTACGAGATTCTGGGTGTCTCCAAGGACGCCACCTCGCGTGATATTCAAAAGGCCTTCCAGCAAAAGGCCCGTAAGCTCCATCCGGACGTCAATAAAGAGCCGGATGCCGAGGAAAAGTTTAAAGAGGTTTCCGAGGCCTACGCCGTGCTTTCGGATGAGCAAAAACGTGCGCGCTACGACGCCATGCGTTCTGGCAATCCCTTTGCCGGTGCTCCTACGGCTTCGCCCTATGGTGGCGGCTACGCCGGCAGCACGGGCTATGGCAATCCCTTTGAGGGCGGCTTTCCCTTTGGTGGCGCCTGGGGCCAGCCCCGTCGCGGCCAGGCGGCCTACAACCCCGAGAGTGGCGCCAACGTGGTCGTCGATATCAAGCTCGACGCCAAGGAGGCCAAGAGCGGTGCCCACAAGACCGTTCGATACACCCGCTTTGACACCTGCGGGCATTGTGGCGGATCGGGCTCCGTTTCGTCAGAGCATGCCCACACCTGTCCGAGCTGCGGTGGTCGCGGCCATATCGATGTCGACCTGTCCTTCCTGTTTGGTGCGGGCACGTTCCAGACGGTTTGTCCTGAGTGTGGCGGTTCCGGCAAGGTCGTTGCCGACCCGTGTCCCGATTGCGGCGGCAGCGGCCGTATCCGCGTGACCTCCGAGCAGACGATTGAGTTTCCCGCCGGCACGCATGATGGCGACGAGGTGCGCATCCCCAACATGGGTCACGCCGGCACGAACGGCGCTTCGGGCGGTGACCTGGTCGGTCGCGCGCACGTTGAGGCCGAGCGCCTGGAGGGTAAGGCTCGCACCGGCTTCTACCTCATGGGTATCATCGCGCCGTTTTTGGTACTGTCGGCCATCTCGGGCGTGTTCTCCGCCTTTGCCATGATGTGCTTCATTCCGTTTGCCATGGGCTTGTTCATGGTGCTGTCGGACGGCGTGCTTCATCGCAGTCTGCTGTGGTGGAAGCGCGGTGCGATGCAGTTTGCCAATGGATTTGCCAACGGTTTTATGTTCGCGCTCGTGTCGGTTTGGTTCGCGAGCTGCTCGCAGCGGGCCGTGCTTTCGCCGTACGGAATTCAATAACATCAAACCCTCTGTTTGCGCCCGGCCCAGCTTGGGTATAGGACGCACTGTGACAATAATGAAAGTTGGAAGGATTCGGTCGTGTCGGAAAATAGGGATTACTACGAGGTACTTGGCGTTGACAAGGATGCCGACGCGCGGACGATTAAGCGCGCGTTTCTAAAGAAAGCCCGTACGGTACACCCAGATGTTTCGGACGACCCCGAGGCCGAGGCCAAGTTCAAAGAGCTCAACGAGGCCTATTCCGTTCTTTCCGACGAGCAGAAGCGTGCTAACTACGACCGTTACGGCACCGCGGACGGCCCCGGTGGCTCTGGCTATGTCGACATCAACGATATCTTTGGCGGCATGGGCATGGACGACCTGTTCTCGTCGTTCTTTGGCGGTGGCGCCGGTGGTGGCGCTCGCAGCCGTCGCGAGCGCCGTCGCGGTCGCGATATGGCCATCTCCCTTTCGGTGACGCTCGAGGAGGCGGCGCTCGGCTGCAAAAAGACGATCAGCTACGACCGTCTTGCCCCTTGCGATGACTGCAATGGTACCGGCAAGGCCGAGGGCGCGACCGTAAAGCAGTGCAGCCGCTGTCACGGCACAGGCTATGTGACGACGGTCCAGCGTTCGTTCCTGGGTCAGGTTCAGTCCTCTTCGCCCTGTCCTGACTGCCACGGCGAAGGCACGGTCATCGATCATCCCTGCGAGACCTGCGATGGTCAGGGCCGCACGCCTTCGCACGAAAAGATCGACATCGATATTCCCGCCGGCGTTTCGACCGGTCGCCAGCTGCGTGTGAGCGGCTTTGGCGAGGCCGGCCTTCGCGGCGAGCCTTCGGGCGACCTGATTGTCAACGTGCGCGTTGCCGACCATGAGCGCTTTAAGCGCAACGGTGACGACCTGTACCTGGTGAGCGATATCTCGATTGCGCAGGCTGCGCTCGGCTGCGAGATCGAGGTCGAGGGCATTATGCCCGACGAGGTCGTTAAGGTGACGGTTCCCGCCGGCGCCCAGTACGGCGACACCGTGAGCGTCAATAATTACGGCATGCCGCGCATTGGCGGTGGCGGTTCGCGTGGCCGCCTGATCGTGCAACTGCGTGTGGTCGTTCCCACCAATCTTTCCAATAAGCAGCGCGAGCTGCTCCGTGCTTTTGCCGATGAGATGGGCGATGACGTCGCTTCCGGTAAGAAGTCGGTGACCGACCGTATCAAGAGTGCCCTCGACGATATCCTCGATTAAGGAGCCCGCGTGCTCGCACCCCATATTTCCGTCGTCAACCTCGGCTGCCGTGTCAACCGGGTTGAGTCTGACCGTATCACTGCCGATCTTATGCGCCTGGGCTTTGCTATGGTGGAGCCCCAGGATGCCGATCTGATCGTCATTAACACCTGTGCCGTTACGGGCGAGGCCGAGGCCAAGACACGTAAGGCCGTCCGTCATGCGCTGGCCCATCCAAACGAGCCTTATGTGCTCGTGACCGGTTGCGTGGTCAATTTGCATCCCGAGGAGCTGTTGGAGCTTTCGGATCGTGTGATCGCCGAGCCGTCCAAGATCGATGTCGCCGAACGTGTCTGCGAGGTGCTGGGCGTTGAGTCCGATAGCGTTCCCGCCTGCAGCGATGGCGAGGTGGTCGATGCGCTCGGTCGCTCTCGCCTGGGCGTGAAGATCCAGGACGGCTGCAACCATCGCTGCACCTATTGCATTGTGTGGAAGGCGCGCGGCCCCGAGCGCTCCGTGCCCGTCGAGTCCGTGCTTGAACAAGTTCGCGAGGCCCAGGAGGCCGGCGTGCCCGAGGTGGTGCTGACCGGTGTGAACCTGGGTGCCTACGATGGCAAGAGCGCGACCGACGAGCATGTCGAAATCGATGAGCTGCTCGAGGCCATCATGGAGCGCACGACTATTGCGCATGTGCGCATTTCCTCGGTCGAGCCCATGGATATCTCTGAGCGCCTGCTTAAGGTTATGGCGCGCTATCCGCAGCGTATCGCCCCGTTTTTGCACCTGCCCGTGCAGTCCGGCTGTACGGCGACCCTGCATCGCATGGGTCGTCCCTATAGTGCGGAGGCCTTTGAGGACACGGTGCGTATGATTCGCGCCAACTTGCCCCAGGCGTCTCTTTCGTGCGATGTCATCGTCGGTTTTCCTGGTGAGACGGACGAGGAGTTCGAGGAGTCGCTGGCGCTGTGCCGCCGCGTGGGGTTCTCGCGTATGCACGTGTTCCGCTACAGTAAGCGTCCCGGTACCCTTGCTGCCGACATGCCCGACCAGGTGCCGCCCGAGGTTATGGCCGAGCGCAGCCGCCGTATGCGAGACGCGGCGCAGGAGCTCGCTATTGCCGATGCTCGTCGTCGCGTGGGCACCGTCGAGCGTGCCGTGCTCGAGTATGGTGACAACCTGACGCTCGGTTCGTTCCATCATGCCCGTCTTGACGATACCTGTGGACTTACAGCCCCGTGCCTGCTCGATGTTGCTATCATCGGAGTCGATGATTCCGGCTTGGTCCATGCGCGCAGGGAGGTCCATGGAAGCCTCGAAGATTAGACTTACCGTTCCCGAGGGAGTTGATCCCTCGCGTGTTTTGGGCGCCGGCGACGGCGTCCTTCGTGCGCTCGAGAGCTTGGTTCGCGCTCACGTGGTCGCCCGTGGCGATAGGATCTCCGTGAGCGGCGACCCGGACGAGGTCGAGCTCGTGGCGCGTTTTTTCGAACACGCTTTTCGCGAGGCGGCCGCCGGGCGCACGCTGTCTGCTGACGATGTCTCTCGCTGCCTGGCCGTCTTGCGCGACGGTGAGCACGAAGCTACGTCGCTTCGCGATGACGTGCTGCTTTCGTATCGCGGCCGCGTCATTCGCCCCAAGACGCTCGGGCAAAAGCGCTATGTGGATGCCATCCGCTCGCATACCATCACGTTTGGCCTGGGTCCAGCCGGTACCGGTAAGACTTATCTGGCCATGGCTCTCGCCGTTGCCGCGCTCAAGCGCCACGAGGTGGGCCGTCTGATCTTGACGCGTCCGGTTGTCGAGGCGGGGGAGAACCTGGGCTTTTTGCCCGGCACCCTCGAGGAAAAGATCGATCCGTACATGCGCCCGCTCTACGATGCCCTTTTTGACATGATGGATCGTGAGCGCACCGATGAGCTTATGGAGCGCGGCGTGATCGAGATTGCCCCGCTTGCCTATATGCGCGGTCGTACGCTGAGCGATGCTTTCGTGGTGCTCGACGAGGCGCAAAATACCACGCCCGAGCAGATGAAGATGTTCCTGACACGCCTTGGATTCAACTCCAAGTTCGTGATTACCGGCGACCTCAGCCAGCGCGACCTGGTGGGTCGTCGTGGTGGCTTGGCGGATGTCGAGAAGATTTTGGGCCGTGTCGACGATGTGGCGTTTTCTCACCTCGAGCGTGCTGACGTGGTGCGTCATGCCCTGGTGGGTCGTATCGTCGAGGCATATGATGCTTATGATGACATGCGTGAGCAGCGCTCGCGCGACCGAAAGGAGTCCCGTTGAGTGTATTGATCAGCAACGATGCCGAGCTCGATACGCTGCTCGACGCGCAGGAGGTGGAGCACATCTGCGAGGTTGTGCTTGCCGCCGAGGGCGTTGAACGTGAAGTCGAGATTTCCCTTTCGTATGTCGACGAGGACGAGATGCACGAGCTCAACCACGAGTGGCGTGGCATCGACCGCACCACCGATGTGCTCTCGTTTGAATGCGACTCGGCCTTTGACGAGGATATTCCCGCCGACGAGACGCTCGAGCTCGGCGATATCATCTTGGCCCCGCAGGTCATTGCCCGTCAGGCCCCCGGCTTTGGCAATAGCCCTGCCGACGAGTGCCGCCTGATGCTCGTACACGGCATGCTGCACCTGCTGGGGTATGACCATATCGAGGACGACGAGGCCGAGGTCATGGAGGCCCGCGAGGACGCTATCCTGCGCGATCTGGCGCTCGAGCGCGGCGAGGACCCCAAACTCGTTCACGTCGGCCCCATCACCAATCATGCCCACGACTAGGAGCCGTTTATGATTCCCGGATCGAACAAGGACCATCCGTCCTTTTTAAAGTCGTTCTCCTACGCCATGGAGGGCTTCGTCACCGCCGTCAAGACCGAGCGCAACATTAAGGTTATGCTCGTAGCGGGCGTGTGCACCATCATTGCCGGCTGCATCGTGGGGCTCGACATTGCCGAGTGGGCCACGATTATCATCTGCTGCGGCCTGGTGATTCACGGCGAGCTGTGCAATACCGCCATGGAGGCCATTGTCGATCTGGCGACCCAGGAGCTCCATCCGCTGGCAAAACGCGCCAAGGACATCGCCGCCGCCTCGGTATACGTACTTTCAATCACCGCCGCGATTGTGGGCTTGCTGGTATTTGCCCACGCGCTCGGCTTTATTTAGAAAGGGATTCCCATGTCCGACAATATGCAGCCTATCGATGAAATTTTGGACGACGAGTCCCCGGATGCTAAGGCGACCGAGGCCTATGAGGAAGTCGAGGAGTTCGACCCGTTTGAGGGCATGAGCGACGAGGAACTCGACGCCCTGTGCGACGAGGACGACAGCCTCGCGGGCTTTGGCGACGTTGAGCCCGGTTTCCGCAGTGGCTTCGTGGCCTTGGTCGGCCGCCCCAACGCCGGTAAGTCAACGCTGCTCAACGCCTGCTATGGCAAAAAGGTCGCCATCACCTCGCCGGTGGCCCAGACGACCCGCCGTCGCATGCGCGCCGTCGTCAACCGCCCCGGCTACCAGCTGGTCTTTGTCGATACCCCGGGTATCCACAAGCCCAAGGACGGTCTAGGGTCCGAGCTCAACAAGAGCGCGCTGTTCGAGCTGAACGATGTCGATGTTGTCGCGTTTTTGATTGATGCCACTAAACCGATCGGCAGGGGAGACGCCTGGGTTGCCGAGCGTGTCAAGAATGCCCGTTCCAAGAAGGTCCTGGTGCTCACCAAGGCCGATGAAGCCGACCCCGCACAGGTCATGGAGCAGCTTAAGGCCGCCCACGAGCTTATGGAATATGACGACGAGATCGTGACGTCGTCGGTCAAGAACTTTAACGTCGATGCCTTCATCGAGACCGTTGCGCACTTTTTGCCCGAGGGTCCGCGTTGGTTCCCCGAGGACATGGGTACCGACGCTTCCGATGAGACGCTCGTTGCCGAGTTTGTGCGCGAGAAGGTCTTGCGCCGCACCCGTGATGAGATCCCGCACTCCGTGGGCGTGATTTGCGATGCGCTTGAGCAGACCAAGAAGGTGCTGCGCGTGCACGCCACCATTTACGTCGAGCGCGAGGGCCAAAAGGGCATCATCATCGGCAAGGGCGGCGAGATGATCAAACATATCGGCATTGACGCCCGTCGCGACCTTGAGCGCATCTTTGGCACCCAGGTCTTTTTGGAGCTGGACGTGAAGGTCAAGGCCGGCTGGCGTGACGACGAGGCCCAGATTCGCCGCTTTGGCTATAACGCCGAGGATTAGGGACACGCGGCGCGAATGGCAGGTTCTCGTACATATCGCACGAAAGTGCTCGTGCTCGATAAGACGAAGCTCAAAGAGACGGACCTGATCCTGACGATGCTTGACGAGCGGGGTCGGCAGGTTCGTGCCGTGGCAAAGGGCGCCCGCAAACCCGGCGGACGCCTGGCTGCGCGCTGCGAGATGTTCTGTACCGTTGATCTGCTGCTTGCGCATGGACGGTCGCTCGACGTGGTTTCCCAGGCCGAGCTTATGGAGGCGCCGCTCGGCGCTGCTCCCGATTACGAGATGACATGCGCCGCAAGCGCGATCGCCGAGGTCGCGCGCGTGTGCTCGTTCGAGGACGCCGAGGACCCGTTTACCTTTGCCATAACGCAGCGAGCGCTTGCCCTGGTGGGCAGCGGGCTCGACGCGGCGCATATGGATCTACTTGTGGCGGCATATGTCTTTAAGCTGCTGTCGCACGTTGGCTATCGACCCGATTTTTCGGCCTGCGTGCTGTGCGGAGACCCCATGCTGTCGTATTTTTCGCCCCAGGCGGGCGGTCTCATGTGCGGGTCGTGCGCGTCGAGCGTTCCGGGTGCTGTGCTGGTGTCGACCGGTGAGGTCGCGTGGCTGCGCGCCCTCATGTCCATGACCTTCGATGTGCTTATGACCGAGAGGATCGACCCCCATACAGCAGCTTTTTTGCTCGGGCTTTCGCATGTGTGGGCGGCGACGCATACCGACCAGCGCCTCCGTGCGATGGAATTCATGTTGGGTCGGTGATGATGCGCATGGGCGGTCTGCTTGTGGTAACATACCGACCTGTTGGTACCTCGACCTTGGTTGCTCGCTCCACCGGCGGCTTCCCAGTCCGAGGCGAATCGAGTCGCCCGTGGGCGACGCAAAACGAAAGGTGAAACAATGACTGTTTCCAAAGAGCGCAAGGCGGAGCTGACTGCCCAGTTCGGTAACACCCCGGTCGATACCGGCAACCCCAAGGTTCAGGTCGCCATCCTGACCGAGCGCATCAAGGAGCTGACCGAGCACATGAAGTCCCACCAGAAGGACTTCCACACCCGTCGTGGCCTGCTCATGCTCGTCGGCCGTCGTCGTCGTCTTCTCTCCTACATCAAGAAGAACGACATCGTCGAGTATCGTGAGCTCATCAAGGCTCTGGGCATCCGCGACAACATCCAGTAGGATTTGTACATGCAAGGAGCGTCCTGCGCAGCGGGGCGCTCTTTTTGTGTAAGGGCGTGAACAATCACGCTCTGAAGCGTGGCGGGGGCAGGGGGCCCGCGTCACATGAGGAGCCTGCAGGCAAGGGGCCTGCGGGGTAAAGGAGAACAATGACACTCGTATCCAAGACCTTTGAGCTGTACGGCAAGACCTACACCTTTGAGTCGGGCGAGCTTGCCAAGCAGGCCACCGGCGCCTGCCTGGTCAAGCAGGGCGACACCACGATGCTCGACACCGTGGTTGTCTCCAAGGAGCGCAAGAACTACGACTTTTTCCCGCTGACCGTCGACTTCAACGAGAAGATGTACGCAGCCGGCCGCATCCCGGGTGGCTACCTCAAGCGTGAGGGCCGTCCCAGCGAGAAGGCCACGCTCACCGCGCGCATGATCGACCGTCCGATTCGCCCGAGCTTCCCGGACGGCTTCCGCAACGAGGTGCACATCGTCGCTACCTCGCTCGTCGCCGACCAGGTCAACCCCTTTGACGTCATCAACGTCATGGGTGCTTCCCTGGCCATGACGCTCGGCGGCGTGCCCTTCGAGGGCCCGCTTGCCTGCGTGCGCATCGGCCGCAACGTGGAGACCGGCGAGTTTATCGTTAACCCCACCTATGAGGAGCGCGAGAACTCCGATCTGGACCTGGAGCTGGGCGGCTCTGCCGACTTCATCTCGATGGTCGAGGCCGGCGCCGAGGAGATCTCCGAGGACGACATGCTCGCCGCCATGAAGTTTGGCCAGGAAGCCCTTGCCGCCTTCTGCCAGGCCCAGGACGAGTTCGTTGCCGAGTGGGAGCAGGTCAATGGCGCCATCGTCAAGAAGGAGTACCCGCTCGACCAGCCCGTCGAGGAGGTCCAGGAGCGCATCTTCGCCCACTACGACGAGATGGCCGCCGCCCTTCGCGACGCCGACAAGCTCTCCCGTATCGGTAAGGTCGAGGCTCTGAAGGAGTCCATCCGTGCCGAGTTCACCGAGGAGGAGCAGGCCGCTTGGGAGCGCGAGATCCCCGTGGCGCTCAAGAAGCTCGAGAAGAAGGCTATGCGTACCATGGTCGTCGAGACCGGCGAGCGCGTCGACGGCCGTGCCGCCGATGAGATTCGCCCCATCATGGTGAAGGATAACTACCTGCCGCTCGTTCACGGCTCCGGTCTGTTCCAGCGTGGCCAGACCCAGGTGCTTTCCGTCCTGTCGCTCGGTATGCTCAACGAGGGCCAGCGTCTGGATACCATCGAGCCCACCGAGGGCAAGCGCTACATGCACCACTACAACTTCCCGCCGTTCTGCACCGGCGAGACCGGCCGCATGGGCAGCCCCAAGCGCCGCGAGATCGGCCACGGCAACCTGGCCGAGCGCGCTTTGCTTCCGGTGCTCCCCGACGAGAACGAGTTCCCCTACGCCATCCGCGTGGTCTCCGAGGTCATGGAGTCCAACGGCTCCTCTTCGATGGCCTCGACCTGCGGCTCCACGCTCGCCCTTATGGACGGCGGCGTGCCCATTAAGCGCCCGGTCTCCGGTATCGCCATGGGCCTGATCCAGGAGGAGGGCAAGACCGTGGTCCTGTCCGACATCCAGGGTCTCGAGGACTTCCTTGGCGACATGGACTTTAAGGTCACCGGCACCACCGAGGGCATCACCGCCCTGCAGATGGACAACAAGGCCACCGGCCTCACCTTCGACATCCTGGCTCGCGCTCTGCAGCAGGCCAAGGAGGGTCGCGCCTTCATCCTGCAGAAGATGCTCGATGTGATCCCCGAGCCGCGCCACACCACGCGCAGCACTGCTCCGCGCATCGTTTCCATCCAGGTTCCGACCGACAAGATCCGCGACGTCATCGGTTCCGGCGGTAAGGTCATCCGCGGTATCCAGGACGAGACCGGCGCCTCGGTCGACATCCAGGAGGACGGCACCGTCTTTGTCGGCGGCACCGGCGAGTCCGTCGACCAGGCCGTCGAGCGTATCAAGCTCATCATCAAGGTTCCCGAGCCGGGCGAGGAGTACACCGGTCGCGTGGTCTCCATCCAGCCCTTCGGCGCCTTCGTCAACCTGCTGCCCGGTAAGGACGGCCTGCTGCACATCTCCCGCGTCGCCAAGGGCCGCGTGGAGAAGGTCGAGGACGTCCTCAACGTGGGCGACGAGGTCAAGGTCGTCGTCATCGAGGTCGACGACCGTGGCAAGATCTCGCTCGATCGTCTTGACAAGCCTGAGGCCCCGGCTCGCGCCGAGGGTGCCTCCGAGGGCGACGGCGAGCACTTCCAGCGTCGTGAGCGTCCGCGTCGCGAGCGCTCCGAGCGCAGCGACCGTCCGCGCCGTCCCGGCGACAACGGAGGCCGCAAGCCCCGCCGCCACCACGACGCCGAGTAACAGCCGCACATAAGCAGCTCAACAAGGGCGATCCCGTATTGGGGTCGCCCTTTTGCTATTCCCGGCGGGGGCCGCGGGTAAAGTTTCCTGCTCTACAGTCCTGCTCGCACGGAGAGCACATTAAGTGCTCTCCGGCTCGTGCGGAAC
>NZ_QSBK01000049.1:0-1063 GCF_003465685.1 Collinsella sp. AF04-24 | reverse complement strand
GCCGGGCCCTTACGCCAGCACGCCGAAGAACGCGCCGACGATGCCCACGGCCATGGTGGCCACGATCAGCACCATGGGGTTGATCTTCTTGGACAGCAGCCAGTAGTACAGCCAGAAGGCGAGCATGCCGAGCATGCCGGGCATGATGCCGTCCAGGATGTCCTGGAGGGTCTGGGCGTCCTCGCCCGAGCCGATGGCCACCGGGATGCTGGCCCAGAACATGTCCTTGCACATGGCGCCCACGACCATGACGCCCACGATGCCCACGCAGGTCATGATCTTCTGCATGAGGCCGGTCCTCTGGGCCTCGTCCAGGAAGCCCACGCCCAGCTCGTAGCCCTTGACGGCGCCCCAGACGCGCAGCGCGAAGCCGGGGACGTTGTAGATGAGCAGGAAGGCGATGGGGCCGAAGGGGTTGCCGGCCTGGCACAGGCTGATGCCCACCGCGGCGGCGACCACGCGCAGCGTCGACAGGAAGATGGAGTCGCCGATGCCGGACAGCGGGCCCATGAGGGCGGCCTTGACGTCGTTGACGCTCTCGGGCTCGATCTCGCCGCGGGCGACCTTCTCCTCCATGGCCATCGCGATGCCGCCGACGAACGGGGCGAACTGGACGGTGATGTTGAAGAACGCGCAGTGGCGGTGCAGGGCCTCGGCGTAGTCGTCGGGGCGGCCGGCGTAGATCTTCTTGAGCATGTTGGCGACCATCAGGCAGAAGGCGATGTTCATCTGCTTGTAGTAGGTCCAGGAGAACTCCATGCCCAGGGCGCCGGTGTTGAGGGCGCTCTTGACGAGGTCGGAGCGCGTGATCTTGTTCTCGGGACTAGAAGTCATCGTCTTCATCCCCTTCCGCGGAGAGCTGGGGCTGGGCTCCGCCCAGGCCGAGCAGGTCGAACTTGTCGATGCCGATGATGATGGCGATCAGGGCGACGCCCAGGACGGGCACGTTGGCGTAGGAGCACAGCAGGAAGCCCAGGAAGTAGAAGGGCACGAGCTGCTTGGTGAGCACCAGGCGGCCGAGCATGGCGAAGCCCATGGCCGGCAGGATGTTGGCGGCAACGCC
>NZ_QSBK01000048.1:1181-1401 GCF_003465685.1 Collinsella sp. AF04-24 | reverse complement strand
GGGGACACGCAGCCGCTCCCCGGCGAGGCGCAGCCCGCCGGCGGGGAGGCCGGCGCCCAGGACGAGGCCGCCCAGGCCGAAACCTCCCAGGCCGAATCCGCCCAGGCCGACGGGGGCCATGCGGAGGCCGCGCAGTCCGATGGGGCCGCGGCCGTCTCGCTCTCTTATTCCGCCCACGTCTCCGATATCGGCTGGATGGGCGCCGTCGCCGGCGGCGGGG
>NZ_QSBK01000048.1:0-1061 GCF_003465685.1 Collinsella sp. AF04-24 | reverse complement strand
GCCCGCCGGCGGGGAGGCCGGCGCCCAGGACGAGGCCGCCCAGGCCGAAACCTCCCAGGCCGAATCCGCCCAGGCCGACGGGGGCCATGCGGAGGCCGCGCAGTCCGATGGGGCCGCGGCCGTCTCGCTCTCTTATTCCGCCCACGTCTCCGATATCGGCTGGATGGGCGCCGTCGCCGGCGGCGGGGTCGCCGGCACGACCGGCAGGGGGCTCCCCCTCGAGGCGCTGCGCCTCGTCCTGTCCGACGCCTCGACCGGCGAGCCCCTCGGCTCCGACGCCATATCCGTCGAGGCCCACGTCTCCAACGTCGGCTGGCAGGCCGCCGTCGGCAACGGCGGCACCGCCGGCACCACCGGCCAGGCCCGCGCCGTCGAGGCCCTGAGGGTCAGGCTGTCCGCGGACCTGTCGGAGCGCTACACCGTCTGGTACCGCGTCCACTCCGCCGAGTTCGGGTGGCTCGGCTGGGCGTGCGACGGCGCCGACGCCGGCTCGGCGGGCTACGGCCGCGCCGTCCAGGCCGTCCAGGTCGCGGTCCTGCCCAAGGGCGACCCCGCCCCGGGCGACACCTCCGCGCCCTTCGTCGACAGGTCCTCCGAGCCCCCCCCTCGGTCTCCTACCGCGCCCACGTCGCCGGCATCGGCTGGCAGGGCGCCGTCTCGGACGGCGCCGTGGCCGGCACCACCGGGCAGGGCCGCGCCCTCGAGGCCCTCTCGGGCTCCGTGTCCTGGTACGGGCACGGCTCCTCATCCCTCGAGGTGAGGGCCCACGTCTCGAACGTCGGCTGGCAGGGCTGGACCTCGGGCGCCGCCGGCACCACCGGGCGCTCCCTGGCGGTCGAGGCGCTCCAGTTCAGGCTCTCCGGCGAGGCCGCCTCGTCCTACGACGTCTGGTACCGCGTGCACTGCGCCGACTACGGCTGGCTCGGCTGGGCCAAGGACGGCGCGTCCGCGGGCACGGTGGGCCTGGCGAAGGCCGTCCAGGCCGTCCAGGTCGTGCTCGTCCCCAAGGGCGGCTCCGCGCCGGGCCCGGCCGGCGGCGCCTTCCGCGGCGCCGGCGAGCG
>NZ_QSBK01000047.1:0-1457 GCF_003465685.1 Collinsella sp. AF04-24 | reverse complement strand
GGCTCTGTTAGACCACATTTGACACGATCGGCTGTTCGTCGAACCGGAAAATAATCGAGCTATCCCCGCCCATCGCGGTCCTCGCCCTCCCCGTCAGCCTTCCCCGAAGATCCCAGCCTGACGTCGAAGGGCAGGCCGCCCTCGCGGATCACCGCCCTGAGGAATATGTTCATGGCGCCCGACATGGAGAGCCCGAGCTCGTCGAGCACGGCCACGGCCTCCCTTTTGACCTCGGGATCGATTCTTATCGTGGTGGCCGGGACGTTCGATGTCATTGCCGCTCCTTCCGCGGTCGCTGCTCCGTGGCCACCATTTTAATTCGCTAGGCCGCCCGCCCGTCCCAGTAGTCCATGAGGGGAGGCTCGAGGCCGAACATGCCGCGGACGCGGGTCGAGCAGGAGCCGTTGGCGAGCTGGCGGGCGACCGTGGACTCCGCCGTGCGCGAGCCCGCTGCCATGAAGGTGCGGCACCAGCGGAACCAGTCGAGGTAGGCGGCGAGGTGCTTGGTGGACACGCCCTTGAAGCGAACCATGAACGAGTCGAGGAGCGAATGGACGGTGTTGATGCGGTTGATGGTGCCCTCCGAACGGTCCTTGGAATCATAGGACTCATGCGAGGCGACCTTCAGGTCGCGTAGCACGTCGATGTATGCGGTCGCCTTGTCCGTGGCGACGACCGCGCCCGCGCCGATGCGGTCGCGAAGGGCCTCCGCCGCACGCCTGCGCGAGACAACGCCGCGGCCCGAGACCTCGAAGAAGGTGGCGTCCGTGTCGCTGACGCCCGTCATGACGCAGATCTGCTCGCGGGAGAGGCCGCGCTTGTGGACCTGCTTGCCGCGGTGGCGAGCCTTTCTCGGCAGGGTGAAGGAGCCCTTGGAATGGTTGCCCTTGAAGGACTCGGGGAAGTACGTCTCGTCGAGCTCGCAGGCCTGCCCCCGCCCGACGCGGAACTCGGGAGAATATTCCTTCAGACACTCGATGAGCCTGTGGCGCATGGTGTAGGCGGTCTTGAGGCAGACGCCGCAGCGGCCGGCGCACTCGCGGAGAGGGAGCATGAGGGCGAAGCACTCGGCATAGGCCATCCAGGTCTCGCGGGGCAGCTTGCTCGTGCCGAGGATCCGGTCGGTGGAGCCGGAGAACGTCCTGCCGCAGTCGCGGCAGAGGTAGCGCTGCTCGCCGTTCCTGGACTTGCCCTTCTTGACGATAGCGACCGAGCCGCAGCGGGGGCAGCGCTCCACCTCATAGCCATCTCCCGCCGCATCGTCGAACATGGCGGCGCGGACGACGTCCCCGACCAACTCGACGGCTTTACGGCGCTCGGTCCTGCTGAGCTTCGCCAGGCTCTTCTTGAGGGTGATGACCAGGTCGTCTGCATCCATGGGCGCTCCTTCGACGTTAATTGAAGGGTACCGCCTCGCGGTGACATCGTTTTTATGTCAACCTTGGTCTAACAGAGCC
>NZ_QSBK01000046.1:0-1486 GCF_003465685.1 Collinsella sp. AF04-24 | reverse complement strand
TGCCAACCGTGGCCGTCTCCCCCTCGGGCATCCTGACCACACGGGCACAGATGACCGAGGCCTGGCTCCGCGCGGCCGCCCGGCGGCCCCGTATCAGCGTGACAATCCACTGGAGGAGAGTGAGCGCCAACGAGAGGAAAGCAACAGCCGTGCCGAAATCGATTTGACCGTTGAAACTAATTACAACGCTATCTGGGAACATTTGGTCAACCCATCCGCCAGCGCCGCCGCCTCAAGGAGAGGCTTCCGGTCAACGGGCCCCACTTGGCGAACGCTCGCTGCTCCCGCCGCACATCCCGCATTCTGTCCGCAGACCTCTCGTGAAGCCCGGGGTAAAAGAGCACGCGGTAGAGCTCGTAAAACCCTTCTCCAGGCATATCATCGTCGGAGCGCACGATATCACCGTCTCCTTCCTCTACAGATTCCGCCTTATCGTGACCTTATAAAACCTCGTGTCTGGATTCACCAGGGCTTTTGCAGGATTTGATCTGAAACCATAATTCCAACCAATGGTTTTACAAACGATAAAGAGCGGTCTCCAGCCACTTATTTACCATTCTCGACAAGATAATCGAAGTCAATCAGTTGAAGCTGCTCTACGAACTTCTCCAAATACGAGACGACTTCCTCGTCGTTCACGAATAGCGGCCTGTCCTGCGTCAGTCCGCCTGATTTGTCCTGCGGATAGCGGAGACTGATGCCGTAGTCATCGATGTCGGCAATGGCATTTACAAAAGCACCCATGTTCTTGATGGTTCTATTGTCTTCACGGCACTTTTGCCTCGGAAACCTTGAGAGTAAGGAGTTCCACAGGCTCGTTAGGTTGTGGTCCTTCTTAGGATCAGCCCCACATCTTTTTATCGCCCTCTTGATTGAAAGCTCAATACAGTGCCTTGTGAGGAACATCACCGGAATCGCGTAGGAATGCTCCAGGAACACATGCATATCCGGCCTGTCGGTCGCTCTCCTCCCGGCGGCCGCAAGCTCCTTGGCGGCATTGAGGAAGGACCGAATGAACTCATCGTCGAACCTGTCGGCCTTAAGCTCGTCTTTCATCAGAGCAGACGAGTCCAACAGTGTAAAATTCCTCAATGTGGGATCATTGAAGCCATCCACCTGAGGCTTCATGACTTGTTGATCCTTGTATTTTGGGAACACATGATCATTGAACACGCTATCCATCAGAGAGTCTCTCCTGTCTTTGCGTTTATCCTCGCCCCCGACTTCGGGTTGGTGAACGCGTATACGGCCTCGCTATCATGGTCGGGCTCGATCATGAACAGCGGCCCGACACGAGCACGTCAGCCAAGATGCGTTCGGTGGTCGACATGACGGGGCCTATCTGCGTACGGAACATAAAAGAAGCGGCGCTGCTAATGGTAGCGCCGCATGCATTATCAAAGAAGAATCGTTATCGATCGTCTCGGGGACTCTTCGTTCAAAACCAGAGCGTGTCGATTACCATTCATCGAAGTCCATCCACTCT
>NZ_QSBK01000045.1:0-1816 GCF_003465685.1 Collinsella sp. AF04-24 | reverse complement strand
AGGCGGCCGAGCATGGCGAAGCCCATGGCCGGCAGGATGTTGGCGGCAACGCCAAAGCCAGCAAGGACAAAGGGCGGGATGAAGTCGAGCATGCCCTGGATAGCGTCAGCACCCAGATAGAACGACAGCGAGCACAGCAGGAACGCCATGATGACACCGGTGGAGCCGATCAGGAAGTGCATCGCATAGACACCCTTAAGGTTGCCCTGGCCGGAGAAGACATCAGCGCGGTCAACCAGGATCGGCAGGGCGGCGTTGAGGATGTTCTTGATGGCAAGGCACAGCGTGGCGATGGGCATGGCAAGCGCGATGGCTGCCTCGGTGCTCTGGCCCAGCTGGATAGCGAAGGCACAGGCAAGCACGCCGCCGATCGTCTCATCAGGCGGCACGTAGGCGCCGATGGAGATCGAGCCCATGAACAGCAGCTCCAGGCTCGCACCGATCGCGAGACCAGACTGCAGGTCCCCCAGGACCAGGCCCACGAGCGGGCACAGGACGATGGGGCGGAACGCATAGAGCGTACCGAGCTGATAGTCGAACTTACCAAATGCGGCGATAAGTCCGATGAGGATTGCTTGGGTAAGCATACATCCCCCTTTCCATATAGGACACTACGAAGAGCTCAGACTCTTCGAATTCAAACGCCTAGAGCACGCTGGCGCAGTCAACCTTGGGGTCATCGGCCAGGGGTCGAATCTCGACCTCAACGCCACGATCCAGCATCTCGCGCACATCGGCTTCCTCGGCCGCGGTCAGGAAGATCTGACGAGAGACCTGACGAGCGTCGGGACGCTTCTCGTCCTTGGGCTTGGTGTTGCCCAGGTTGACCGACCTGATCTGCGGGCAGCCCTCAACAAGTTGCTTTGCCTCAGCGATAGTGGCGACGCAGATGATCATCTTGTACTTGTCGGTCACGCCCGAGTTGATAGCTTCGATTGCATGCTCCATATCTTTGATGACGAGCTTGCAGCCGGCAGGCTTGCCCATCTTGAGCGTCGTCTTCCACACCGGGTCGTTGGCGACCTTATCGCCCACGCAGAAAATGCAGTTGGAGCCGAGGCCCTGAACCCAGGAAACTGCGACCTGGCCATGAAGCAGGCGATGGTCAACGCGAAGTAGCTGAATCATAATGTGACCCCCCAAAGGTCTTGCGCCGTCTTACGACATGTCAATAGGTGCTGCGGATTAGAACTCTTCTTCCTCGTCGTCATCAACCAAAAGGTCGTTGACAAACTTCACGCGCGTATCGTCCGCAGCGACGATGGCGCGAATCGTCTCCTCAACCGGCACCGACTCGTCAGAGAACAGCAGCTGGATGAGCAGAGGGAGGTTCATGTTGGTAACGAGGTACGTGCGGGGACGCGTCTGGACGATCTTGGTGAACTCGTTGTTGACGCTGCCGCCAAAGAGGTCGGTGCACACGACGACATCATCGTCGGCAGACATGCCTGCCAGCAGTTTTTGGGCCTCCTCGGCCACGTCCATGCGGCCATCGACGAACATCGAAAGATCGTGGACGTTGTCGCGAGCGCCCGAGAGCAGCTCGACGCTCTCCTTGATGCCGGTGGCGAAGTGCGCATGGCTGGCGATGATGTACTGTCTCATTCTGTGTTCCTCTCAATAGCCCGGCACGTTCCCGCACCCGTTTTCTTTAGTAGTCGAACTGGTGATAGTAGCGACGATACTTGAGGTTGTGCTTGGTGACCGTCTCGTAGTAGCGAGCCAGGCGGTCGGTCACGAGCACCGTCAGAATCCACGGGGAGACGATGACGCGGAACTCGTCGTCAAGGCCCGGGATCGCGAACTCGGCGGTGTC
>NZ_QSBK01000044.1:0-1835 GCF_003465685.1 Collinsella sp. AF04-24 | reverse complement strand
TGGCCGTGGGCATCGTCGGCGCGTTCTTCGGCGTGCTGGCGTAAGGGCCCGGCCTATTATCTGCCCCCAAGGGAAACGGCGACCCATTGCGGTCGCCGTTTTTTATTATCGAAAGCTAGCTGGAGGTGCTTTGTGATTCGATCCGACAATCCACCCGATAATGGCGTGAGCGGGGCGATGTATCTATTTGGCACGGCGCTCTTGTGGAGCTTTATCGGCATCCTCGTTCACGCCAATTCGCAGTCAGCTCTTCTGATCGGTGCCGTTACGGCAATATTTATGGCGCTCTTTATTCTGCTCGTCGGCAGGCCTGTCCTCCGCGTCAGCCGTCTTATTGCCCTTGTGGCCGTCTGCAACTTCGTGACGGGCACCACGTTTAACTTTGCCAACCAGCTCACGACGGTCGGAAACGCCATCGTCCTGCAGTACACCTCGATGATTTTCGTTATCGTGTATCAATCGCTCGCAACACGCACGTTGCCCTCACCTGCGAAGATTGCCTCCGTGGTGGTTGCTTTTACGGGTATGGGACTTTTCTTTTTGGGTGATTTGAGTCCCGTGGGCATGCTCGGCAACCTGCTTGCCGTCGTTTCGGGCGCCACCTTTGGGCTGTGTTTCTTTTTGAACTCTCGCCCCGATGCGTCGCCCATGGTGTCCTCGCTTATCTCCTGCGGTATCTCGATGCTGCCGATCGTCTATTTTGCTGGTGCCCTAGACTCCGTGAGACCATTTGAGTGGGGGCTCATGCTGGTGCATGGCCTTTTTTGCAGCGGCCTTGCGAGCGTGCTGTATGCCAAGGGGATTGCGCGCACCAACGCGTTTGCGGCCAACTTGGTCTGCATGAGCGAGGTCGTGCTCGCTCCCTGCTGGTCGGCGCTCCTCTTTGGCGAGGTCTTTCACTGGAACGAGTTTTTGGGCGCGGCGATTATCGTTTTGGTGATTGTAGCCAACTTGGCATCCGATGCCTTTGGCGATGGCTTTCTGGTGGCGCTTGTCCGCCATCGAAACAAAGAGCGTGCCTGATGGGATACGTCTGCCGTTTACGGTAAAAAACACCCCGCTGAGCGAGTGGTATTAAATAGTAAGAACCTGCATACCTATAATTGGTATCAAATCATTTGTACCTGGCATGGGTGTTAGCAGCACACCAGGTACGCTTCGAGCCGTGTAATCGAACTCCCGGAATTGATATCAACAACGCGCGCGACGGGAGTGGCGACGGTTCGAGATTCCTTATTGGGAGGAATTATGCTTGTCCAAGCAATCCTCGTCGGCTTAGTCGGAGCGTTTGGATGCTTCGATTACCAGCTCGGCACCCTCTACGCGTTCCGCCCCATCGTCCTGTGCCCGCTCGTGGGCCTGGTGCTGGGGGACCTGCAGACCGGCCTTGCCGTTGGCGCCAGCCTGGAGCTGCTGTTCATGGGCTCGATCTCCATCGGCGCCTACGTACCGCCTAACGAAACCGTCGGCGGCGTGCTCGCCTGCGCGTTTGCCATTCAGCTCGGTCAGGGTACCGAGACGGCCATCGCGCTCGCCATGCCCATCGCCGTCCTTTCGCTGACGATCGGCAACATTACGGATGCTGGATTCTCGATCATTGTTGACATTGCTGACAAGTGCGCTGCCAAGGGCAACCTCAAGGGTATCTACGCGGCACATTGGAGCATGGGCCTCTTTGGCTGCCTTGAGTACTTCCTGCTGTGCGGCGGCGCATTCTACCTGGGTTCCGACGCCATCCAGGGCCTGCTCGACTTTATCCCGTCCTTTGTGATCGATGGTTGCGGCGTTGCCGCCAACATCCTGCCGGCCATGGGCTTCGCCATGCTCGGCCGCCT
>NZ_QSBK01000043.1:0-2040 GCF_003465685.1 Collinsella sp. AF04-24 | reverse complement strand
TGGCCGTGGGCATCGTCGGCGCGTTCTTCGGCGTGCTGGCGTAAGGGCCCGGCTGCATAGATTTTCGTTGCAACCTGGAAAGGGGATGGAGCAGGCCTATGCCCTCCATCCCCTTTTTGTATAGAAGGAGTTCGTATGTTCGCGAAGGATCGCGAAGCAATGCGCCTGACGCCGGCAGAGGTCAGGCTGATTCTTATTGAGTCCCTGCAGTGGTGCGCCAACAACGCGGTCTACTTTTTGGGGCTTATCGGTGCGGCCACGTATGATCTGGCCGGCACGGCCTTTTTGGTTGCTGCCATTACGCTCGTGCGCAATCTTATGACGTCGGCGGGCAATATGGTGTCGGGCTCGGTCATCGATCGCTTTGGACCGCGCCGGACGTCGTTTGTGACGTGCGTGATTACGGCAGTGCTATCGCTTGGCGTGGGGTTAGCGCCGTTGTCTGTCCCCGGGCTTGTGTTTGCCGCGTGCGTCTTGGGACTTGCGGGCGGCTTTATCAACACCTGCACGCATGCGTTTCCGGGATACCTGGAGTCGACCACCGAGGGCCGTACCCGCGTGAACGGTCTCATGGTGTTCTACAGCAATATCGCCTATACCGCTGGCCCGCTGCTCGGTGGTGCCATCGTGAGCTGTTTTGCCACGCAATCGGTCTATCTGCTCATGGCGGGCATGATGGGTGTGGCGGCCGTGCTCTCCTTGGGCTGTCACGAGTGCGTTGCTCCCGCAAAAGGGGAGAAGCCGAAGGGCGGTATTCTGGGTGGCATGGCCGAGGGTGCGCGACTTACGTTTCGCGACCACGACCTGCGTCTCATCTTTATCTCGGGCTTTTTGGGTTTCTTTGCGTTTGGCGCGTTCGATTCGCTGGAGTCGTTGTTCTACCGTGATGTGCTCAACGTGGATATCGTCTGGCTGGGCTGGCTGTCCTCGGTCGTGGGCCTTACTTCCTCGGTGGGCGCGTTCATCCTGACCAAGCTTTCTGCTCGCCATGTCAACCTGCGATTGCTGCTCGGCGCGCTCATGGCCGTGGGCATTGGGTCCATGGTGTACGTGGGCACCGATATGCTGGGGGTCGCGATTATCGGTCAGGCGATTAACGGTCTAGCCTGGGGGTTCCTGGAACCGCTGCAGATGATCTTGATTCAGGAGCGCGCCGACATCAAATACCTGGGGCGCATTACCGGCTTTGTGCGTTTTGGCCTGATGAGCGCCGGCGTGCTGCCGCTGCTGGCGGCTCCGTTTTTGGCGGAGGCTTTGGGCGTCCAGGCGGTGCTGTTTGGGGCATCGACCATTATTGCGCTGGTAGGAACGCTGTTCTTTGTCACACGAGGGAGGCGTCGGCGGTGTTAGCTATACATTCAATTCTAATTTAATACCACTCACCAGAGAATTTCGACCGTTCACCGAGGATTGGAGCAGATTGAAAAGTGGTATTAAAAGCACGTTAGGTGTATGTCTATAATTGGTATCGAAAAGAAACGCGATGTATAGATTCGCGTGCAGGACAGAAAGGAAAAGCCATGAAGGAAACCGAGAAGATCGAGATCATGCACTTTAGCCAGGAGGGCTACGTCGAGGACGGCAAGAACGTCTACGAGGCCGGCAAGAAGATGACCGCGCTCGCCGACAAGGTCGCCGACGAGGGCTACGACGCCGTGTTCCTGATGGGCGTCGGCGGCACCTGGGACGAGCTCATGCAGCTCGAGTACCTCATGAACAAGTTCGGCGACCGCGACCTCGAGGTCTACCTGATCCACGCCGCCGAGTGGAACGTCATGGGCCACAAGCGCATGACCGAGAAGTCCGTCGTGCTCACCGCCTCCGAGTCCGGCACCACCCCCGAGGTCCTCGAGGCCGTCAAGAAGATGAAGGAAAAGGGCATCCGTGTCTACGCCATGACCAAGCCCGAGGGCCCCATCGGCCAGGCTGTGGGTGCCGAGAACTGCGTCAAGATGGCTTCCGATCATGGCAATGGCGGCTGCGAGATGGGCTACTACCTCGCCGACTGCTTCGGCCTGCGCCTGCTCAACCGCCGCGGCT
>NZ_QSBK01000042.1:0-2152 GCF_003465685.1 Collinsella sp. AF04-24 | reverse complement strand
CCAGGCCGCGCGGCAAGGAGATATATTGCCAGACCGGAGGGGCGCCGGGGGCGGGAATCTGGGCGTACACATTTCCTACACATATAAGGACTCTCGGCTGGCTGGGTAAATATAAGAGGGGACCTCGTTTCCGAGATCCCCTCTTTCGCCTATCTACAGTAATAGACTCTTAAATACCTTATGCCAGCAGCTTGCGACCGGACTCTTCAATCGCGTCAAGTGCTGCATCAGCTTCGGCGGCATCCGCGCCCTTGGCAAAGATATACAGCTTGATCTTGGGCTCGGTGCCGGAAGGACGGACGATACCCTTGTTGCCACCCTCGAGATCGAACTCAATGACATTAGCCTTCGGCAGGCCGTTCACGCAGGTGTTGTAGTCCACGACGGCCTCAATCTTGGAACCGGCGAGCTCCGCGGGCGGGTTCTCGCGCAGACCAGCCATGATGCCGGCCATCTTTGCCGCACCCTCAGCGCCCGGATAGCTCAGCGAAATCGTCTTGTTGTGATAGTAGCCATACTTCTCGTACAGCTCGTGCATCGCGTCGGCGAGGTTCTTACCCTGCAGCTTGTAATACTGAGCCATCTGGCAAATCAGCAGCGAAGTGCTCACGGCGTCCTTGTCGCGCACGTGATCACCAGCCAGATAACCGTAGCTCTCCTCAAAACCGAAGATAAAGCGATCGACTTCACCGGCATCGGAAAGCGAGGTAATGATGTCACCGATGTACTTGAAGCCCGTCAGGCAGCGACGGAGCTCAAAGCCATATTCCTCGGCCAGAGCATCGACCATGGCGGAAGAAACAATGGTAGTAACCGCGACCTTCTTAGTGAGGTCCTCGCCGCGGGCGGCACGGGTCTTGCAAATATAGTCGAGCAACAGGACGCCCATCTCGTTACCGGTCAGCAGCAGATAGTCATCGCCATTCTTAACGGCAACGCCAACACGGTCGGCGTCGGGATCGGTCGCAAGCAGCAGATCGGGGTGAACCTGCTCGCAGAGATCGATGCCCTTCTGCATGGCCTGTCGGATCTCGGGGTTAGGATACGGGCAGGTCGGGAAATCGCCGTTAGGTTCCTTCTGCTCGGGAACAACCGTGACATCAGTGATGCCAGCGCGCTCGAGCACCGTGGTGACGGGAATGAGGCCGGTACCATTCAGCGGCGTATAGACAAGCTTGAGCGGTGCGCCGGCAATCTCCTCGGCAGAAAGATTCGTAACGCCGCGAGCGAGAACGGCGTCGTAATAACGCTCGAGGCACGAGTCATCGATCCATTTGACCAGGCCCTGCTCAAGAGCCTCATCGAAGTCCATGGACTTCACACCGGTGAACGTATCGGTCTCGGCGATAGCCTTAGAAATTGCATCGGCGGCCTCGCTGGTGATCTGGCAGCCGTCGGGGCCATAGGCCTTATAGCCGTTATACGGTGCCGGGTTATGACTAGCGGTCATGCAAATGCCACCGGAGCACTTAAGATCACGGACGGCCCAGGAGAGCGTCGGCACAGGAGAAATCTTGGGATAAACGAGGGCAGTCACGCCGTTTGCTGCAAGAATGGCAGCCGTCGTCTTAACGAACAGCTCACCTTTATTGCGGCTATCGCGAGCGATGGCAACCGTTGGATGCTCGAAGGTCGCATTGAGGTAGTCAGCGAATCCCTGGGTCGCACGACCGACCGTATAGATATTCATACGGTTAGTGCCCGCACCGATAGTGCCGCGAAGGCCGGCAGTACCGAAGGCGAGATCTTGGAAGAAAGCATCGGTGATGGCGTCCTCATCACCCTGCTCCTTCATCGTGTTAAGCTCAGCGAGGAGCTCCTCGTCCTTGACATTGGCAATCCAAGTATCAAGCAGCTCATGAACATCTGCCATGTGAGTCCTTCCTTCACAATCAATAAAACGACCCGTGTAAAACAGGACAAGCGCAGCAGTGCGCTAAAGCAAATATTAGTCCATTGAGAACAGAGAACCGACCAAAGAACGGTGAACGTCTATATTCAGCGGTGGATGATTAAATTGATTTAATTGCATAAGGAATGTTGCCCGTAAACGCAAAAAAGGGGGAGGCCGCGAGGCCTCCCCCTTCTTCAATCTCGATGACGGCTCGGTGCCGTCCACCGGTCAGCGGCGCCCTGGCCTCCCACGGGCTGG
>NZ_QSBK01000041.1:0-2961 GCF_003465685.1 Collinsella sp. AF04-24 | reverse complement strand
CTGCTGCTCGAGGCTGGGGTAGAGGTGGTAGAAGCCGTCGAAAAGGCTCTTGACTACTTTCGATTGATGCTCAGTGCCCATTGTATTCGCTACGATTAAACTCGGCACAGGGGATACTGGTTTTCCGTGCGAAAACGCTCATGCCGCTAAATTGAGCGACCGCCTGTACTGCAGCGGGATCATCCGCCCGAGCGATCCCTTAATCCGTCGCCCGTTGCGCCAATCGGCAGAAGCCACGCGTGGACGCTAATCGCTCGAGCGAATCGTCGTCGGTTTCCGTTTAACGATTTCTTTTTCCGCTATTATCCGACCCTCGGACTTCCTCGTGATAGAAGTAGTCCACGATCACCGGATGCCCCTGGGGGACTCTGCCATAAGGCATTTCGTTGTCCACAAAGGGGCAATCGTACTTCTTGGCCATTTCCTCGGCTTTTACTTCAAGCGCTTCAAAATAGCTACGGTTGCGCTTGTTATAGATCTCATCGTAAAGCGGTACGAGATTGGGATGTTTCTCGGCGATATAATCCAGGATCGCTTTTTTGAAACCACCCCGAAGATTGAGATTTTCGAGCCAAAACAAATCGCACCGATCTTTTACTCGCTCAAAAATCATCTCAAAATCCGTGATGCCGGGAAATACCGGGGACACGAAGCAGACCGTACGGATACCTTCGTCATACACCTGCTTCATAGCAGCGATACGACGCTCGATGCTCGACGCGGAGTCCATATCGTTCTTGAAGTTCTCATCCAGCGTGTTGATCGACCATGAAACGGTCACTCGTCCAAGCCTCTTCAGCAGATCGATATCCCGTACCACAAGATCGGACTTTGTGCAGATCAGAATATCTGCATCGCTGCCAATCAGCTGCTCCAGGAGTTTCCTGGTATTCCCGAATCGCTCCTCCTGTGGATTGTAGCCATCCGTCACAGAACCGATAACCACCCGCTGTCCAGCGTATTTCTTCGGATTCTTGATTTCCGGCCAATGCTTCACATCAAGAAAGGTGCCCCATTCCTCCTTGTGTCCGGTAAAGCGCTTCATAAAGGAGGCATAGCAATACTTGCAGGCATGCGTGCAGCCTACATAGGGATTGACCGAGTAGCCGCCTACCGGCAGGCTGGACTTGGTCATGATGTTCTTTGCTTCCACCTCATTGATGAGGATTCCATCGATCACTTCCGCCATGTTCTCTGCACCTCCAGCACTCTTTCGAATTCTTCCGGCAATTCCTGAATCATGTATTCGTCCCCTATGACAGAGACGAGGTCTTCCTTCATAAACATTGGAATGCCAAGCGCGTGCGCCTGGTCCGTCAAAGACCATGCCCACTCCGGTTCCGTATGAACCTTCCTGCTCTGCGCCCCGGTCATGGTACCGACGACGATCCAGTTGATTCCGGAAAGGTCGACCGTACCGGGATCGTCGAATAGCGGCTCAAAAGTAACGAAGAAGTGATTTGCTTTGACGTTTTTCCGAAGGGCGTCGATACGCCACAGCTCCGCTTTCCTCGTCACCGTAACGCCGAACCATGCGTTTTCCAGGTCGGTATCTAAATCCAGCAAATCGGGTCTCTTGGTCAGGAACAGGAACTGATGCTGTGGATTCTCATGGATCTTTGCAAATACCTCGTCTCGCCATTCCAGCTTCCACCCGGAGAGATCGCTCATGCCGGTAAGGAGAAAGTTCTGCGGGCGTTTCTTTTCCATCATCTTGAGCTTGCTCGGGAAGAACGCAGGATCAGCGAAGTCGTCAATCATATGCCAACGTTTCACATTGTTACGGGCATAGCAATATGGACACCCCACCGTGCAGCCGATGACGATATTCATATTCTGAATCTGATTTTTGATGCAGATGCTCATAACGCCTGCCTACCTGCCTCTCCCGTAAACACGCAATCAGCCTTCCCCACCTTGCGGGCAAAAGCCTCGATATCTTGCTTGCAAGCAGCAGGCTCGCAATCGCTCAAATTGTATGACGTGCCGCCGTTTCGATAGACGGCCCGATGGGAAAACGATCGGCTGACAAGCCCGATGCCGAGCTTCTCGCACAGGGTCATCCGTGCTCCCTTTCAGCTATAAAAAACAGGTGTCTATAAACAGTATCCTTGTTGATTTTCGCAGGGGCAATGAACAAACGCGTGCACCTGTCGATAAACGAACAGCTACTGGACATTGTCAAACGACTCAGATTGGAGAGGCGATGGGAGAAACCAAGATCGACCGCCGGCGGCGCTACACCCTCTCAGTCATACAGGAGGCGTTCTTCGCGCTGCTGGCCGAGGTCGGCTTCGCGAAGATGACGGTGGCAGACATCTGCCGCCGCGCCGAGATCAACCGGGGAACGTTCTATCTGCATTACGAGGATAAGTACGCGCTGCTCGATGCGCTTATCGACGAGGCATTGGCAGCGGCTCCCCCGCTTGAGGGGGTTGAATCGGCAACGCTTTGCCAGCGTCCGCCGGCAGACGACGATTATCGCCTGCTTTATTCGGACAGCGACTCATACGCTCGCGTAGCCCAGCGCGTCATAGAACGCGGAGCGGAGCAGATGGTTCCCTGGGTCATGGAGAAAACAGGGCTTTCACGCGAAGACGCCTTCCTGCTCTTCGTCCACAACGTCCAGGGCAATCTGGCCGTCAACCGCCTGCTCGGCTGGAGACGAGGCCCCGAGTTCACCCATGCCCAGGAGCTGCTCAACGCCTATTCCGAAGGGGGCTTACTGGCGGTATCCGCTCTTCGCGATTCCGATAACCCATCGTGACCTGCGATTCAGGAATACCAGCCTCCGAGCCCTCTCGTTCGGAGGCTGCGGCTAAAACCTCATTGCGCGTCTACCGCTCCGCGTTACTCGCCACCTGCCCGCGCCACCGAGAGCAGCGCGCCCAAATCTGCCTGAATCGCCCCTGCCTTGCTTCCGAGCTGCAGCGGAGCCGAGCCGCCCGAGATGTTTACGCT
>NZ_QSBK01000040.1:2055-3175 GCF_003465685.1 Collinsella sp. AF04-24 | reverse complement strand
CTTAGAGGTCCTCGCGCCAGAAGGGCATGCTCATGCAGCGCGGGCCGCCGCGGCCGCGGGAGAGCTCGGCGGAGGGCACGACGAGAAGGTCCAGGCCCTCCTTGTACAGCACGTCGTTGGTGACGGTGTTGCGGGCGTAGACGCAGATCTTGCCGGGCTCGACGCACAGGGTGTTGGAGCCGTCGTTCCACTGCTCGCGGGAGGCCGCGATCGGGTCGCCGCCGCCGCAGGGGATCAGCTTGACCTGGTCGACGCCGGTGGCGTCCTCCAGGACGTGCTCGAGGGTGTCCTCGATCAGGCGGATGTTCACGTCGCCCGGGTTCTTGCCGGCGGTCAGCTCGTAGACGCGCAGGGTGCCCATGATGGCGGGGTGGATCGTGAACTTATCGACGTCGATCTGGGTGAAGACCGTGTCGAGGTGCATGAAGGCGCGCGAGACCGGGATGTCGAAGGCCAGGATGCGCTCGACCTTGGAGTCGGAGTTCCAGAAGATGTTCTGGGCCATGACGTCGATGGCGGCCGCCTGGGTGCGCTGGGAGATGCCGACGGCGAGGGTCTTCTCGTTGATGTTCAGCACGTCGCCGCCCTCGGTGTGGAACTGGCAGTCGCGGCGGAAGTACAGGGAGACGTCCTTGTAGTCGGGGTGGTACTTGAAGACGTACTTGCCGTACAGGGTCTCGCGGTTGCGGGTGACCGAGTACATGCGGTTGAGGTTGACGCCCTCGCCGACGACCGCGAACGGGTCGCGGGTGAAGTAGAGGTTGGGCATCGGGTCGATGATCAGGTCGGACTCGGACTCGGAGTTGACCAGGGAGTCGAGGGTCGTGGACGCCGTGAGGGGCATGTCGATCTCGGCCTTGGTCATGCCGGCCATGGTCTTCTTGACGAACTCGAGGTTGTCCTCGATGGAGTCCAGCTTCTCGCGGACGATCTGCGGCATCTGCTGGCCGCGGATGCCTGCCTCGGCGATGTACTGGTCGGTGAACTCGGCGCGGGCGCCGGGGACCTGGTCGAACACCTCTGCGACGAGGTTCTCGAGGTAGAGCACCTCCACGCCCTGGTCCTTAAGGATCTGGGCGAAGGTGTCGTGCTCCTGCTGCGCGACCTCCAGGAACGGGAC
>NZ_QSBK01000040.1:0-2045 GCF_003465685.1 Collinsella sp. AF04-24 | reverse complement strand
GTGTCGTGCTCCTGCTGCGCGACCTCCAGGAACGGGACGTCGTCGAACAGGAGTCGCTCGAGCTCGTCGGGCGGCAGGTTGAGGAGCTCGTCGCCGGGACGGTGCAGGCAGACCTTCCTGAGCTTGCCGATCTCGGAAGGCACGTGCAGACCTTTCGTCATGGCCTCCTACCTTTCTTTCGGGCCCTTGTCAGGGCCGATTCGTTAGCGCCCCTCCGTGTGAGGCGTTATTGCTGACGACATATTTATATCCAAAAACAGCCCATACTTCCACCTCGCCCCCGAACGGTTTTTTATAGGGGGTGAACGGCATACACATATACTTCACGCATGGCACACTTTGATTTAATAAAGTTTATTTACGTGCTTAAATGCTTTTTCAAACCAAATAGCAAATGGAACTTAACTTTATTAAACCACCCTCAAATTGCATATTTCTAATAAAGCTATGAATAGAATTAGCGATTCATACCGCGTCTCAACCATTTTCATTTTTATTCAGAAAAAAGTTTGTCCTATTCATTTCTGGTATGGGCATTACCGTTTACCAGACGCTTGGTACCGTTCACCGGAAGTTCAGTATAAGGCCCAACGAACACCGGCTCGCCTTACGGCCTCATTTGTAACAACTTGACTTCTCGGTATAGAAAAACAGACCCGCTCCCCTCATGGGAAACGCGTCTGTTATCGATAATCGTAGACAGATTTGAGTGGCTTTGAGAGCCGTCGGAATCCTAGCGATCGAACTCGGCCAGCGCCTCACCCAGAAGCCTCAGGCCCTCGCGAAGAACGTCTTCGCTCGCGCAGTAGCCCAAGCGCGCGCCGCAGGGAAGCTCAAAGCGGCTACCGGGAACCAGCAGCACTCCCCTCTCGGCCAACAGGCGCTTGCAGAACTCCTCGTCGTCCTCGGGAATATCCAGTTGGATAAACGAGGTGGACACGCCCTGCGGGGCCGTCCAGGAGACACGATGCTGCGTATCGATCCATGCCTGAGCGATATCACGGTTGCCAAACACGATCTTACGGTTGCGCCCAAGGATCTTATCCCTGTGCTCGAGCACGTAGGTCGCCAGAGCGTCGTTGAACACGCCGCCGCAGATCATGGTGTAGTCACGATAGGTGCGGATGCGGTTGGACACCTCTTCGTCGGCCACGACCCAGCCCACGCGGGCCGCAGGCGTCGAATAGGTCTTGGACACCGAGTTGGTGACAATGGCCTTCTCGTACACGTCGGCCATCGACATAAAGGACTCGGTGTTCTCGAGCGGCAGATACACCTCGTCGCACAGCACATAGGCGCCCACCGAACGGGCGATCTCGGCAATCTGGCCGAGCGTATCGGCATCGAGCACCGTACCGATGGGGTTCGATGCGTTATTGATGCAGATGAGCTTGGTGTTGGGGTGAACGAGGTGCTTGAGCTGTTCGATATCGGGCTTCCAGCCGAGCTCCTCGCGAAGCTCCCAATACTCGACCTCGGCACCGAGCGTACGCGGAATCTCATAGAGCGGCGCATAGGTGGGCCACTCGGCAATCACATGGTCGCCGGGCTCGACCACGGCCATGATGGCGTTGAGGTTCGCGCCCGTGCAGCCGTTGGTCTGCAAAATGTGATCGGGATTGACCTCGCGACGATACAGCTTGGCGACTTCGGCCTTAAACTCCGGCGAACCCTCGATCCAGCCGTAGTTCATCTTCTCGCGATCCAGGCGCTCGTAGAACGTGGCGCCGTCCTGCTCGTCCAGTGCGCGAAGCTCGCCCATGGTCAGCGACGAGATCGTCGACTGAGCTATATCCCAGGTAGCACTCTTCTCCCAAACGTTGAGCCATTCCTCAACACCGATTGTCTTGATATCCATGGCCACCTTATCTGATCTTCATTTAGCGTCATTAAACATGAATGGGGCGGTGCGAAAGATCCGCACCGCCCCAATGGGAGACATCTAATGGCAGCTAGATGTTTGTAGTAAGACCTATACGGGTCCTAGAAGACCTTAGAGGTCCTCGCGCCAGAAGGGCATGCTCATGCAGCGCGGGCCGCCGCGG